>JAKEHC010000182.1 GCA_022615255.1 Candidatus Dadabacteria bacterium
AAAGCAGAGCCTGTGAAGGGCGCATCTGTTTTAATTAGGGACTGTAAGGGAAATCTGATATGGAACGGGAAGACTGATAAAAACGGTATCGCTAAAATAGAGACCAAGCTGCCTTCCGAGCAAAATCTTCCCCAGTGCAACCTTGATATCAATTATAGAGAGGCATCTCAGGCGCTCGAGGATATAGGCAGAGGCTTATTCATATTTGCAAAGACATCTGACGATATGACCTTTGTTCATTCAAGCTGGGACAGGGGTATAGAGCCTTGGAGATTTAATCTCCCTGACGGCTCTTATTCAGGGGGAGAAGGTCTAACCGCACATACCATTTTTGACCGCACCCTCCTTCGCGCAGGAGAGACTATACATATGAAACATATCCTTAGAAAGGGCGCGATAAACGGCTTTGCTCAGGTCCCGGATAAAGAAAAGCCTGACCTGATGATTATCGAGCACCAGGGAAGCGACCAAAAATATCGCTTTCCCATTAAATGGCATCCGAATGGGGCTGCCGAGGCTGATTGGCAAATACCAAAGGATGTAAAACTCGGAATTTATAACGTGATACTCTTGAGGAAAGGGGATGAAGATAATTATAGCAAGCAACTAAGCTCCGGATCGTTCAGGGTGCAGGAATTTCGCGTCCCCCTGATGAAAGGAATTATCCAATTTCCTTCGAAGCCCCTCATTAAGCCGAAAGAAGTGGAAGTTGATGTTTCAGTCTCATATTTATCAGGTGGAGGCGCCTCTAATCTTCCTGTAAAGCTGAGAAGTGAGGTTCAGCCGAGATTCCTTCCCTCGTTTGAAGGGTTTGAGGATTTTGTTTTCTCAAACGGGCGTGTCAAAGAAGGAGTTTTAAAAAGTAGAGACTCCGAATATGAGGGCGAAGTCTTTACATATCAATGGGAAAACGTGAAGCTTAAAACGCTTTCACTTACCCTGGATAAGGCTGGTGGAGCCAGGGCAAAGCTCTCAGGGCTTCCTGAGATTGACACACCTCGAGAGATACTCACGGAGCTTGAGTTTAAAGACCCAAATGGCGAGATACAAACTGTGCCGGCAAGAATACCATTATGGTCCTCCAGGGTGCTTGTTGGTATAAAGCCTGATTCATGGGCGCTTTCTAAGGATTCACTAAAGTATCAGGTGGCAATAATTGATTTATCAGGAAAGCCCGTCCCTAATGCACAGGCGAGGGTAGACCTCTTTCAGCGAAAGACATACTCCCACAGGAAACGACTCGTGGGCGGATTCTATTCATATGAAAACATAACGGAGATAAAGCGCATAGGTCAGGTTTGCAAGGGCAAAACGGGTAAGAACGGCATTCTCACCTGTGAAAACCCCATATCAGTATCAGGGAGCGTTATCTTGCAGGCTGAGGCTATGGATAATTCAGGTAATTCATCGGGAGCCAACTACGAAGTATGGGTCTCTGGAAAGGACGACTGGTGGTTTCAAGCAGGAAACGAGGATCGCATGGACCTCCTGCCTGAAAAGAAAAGATATGAGCCGGGCGAGACCGCTAAATTTCAAGTAAGAATGCCGTTTAGAGAAGCGACCGCCCTTATTACCATTGAGAGAGAAGGGATAATAGACGCATTCATTAAGAAGGTATCTGGAAAGGAGCTGGTTATAGAAATACCAGTTCAAGGCGCTTACGCCCCTAATGTCTTTATATCGGCTCTTGTCGTGCGTGGCAGAGTTTCTGATATCAAGCCTACAGCAACTGTTGATCTGGGAAAGCCGGCTTTCAGGCTCGGTATCTCAGAGATCAATGTTGGGTGGAAGGCATATGAGTTAAATGTAAAGGTCTCAACAGATAAAACAGTCTATAAGATAAGAGAA
Organism: Candidatus Dadabacteria bacterium; assembly: GCA_022615255.1. Lineage (GTDB taxonomy): Bacteria > Desulfobacterota_D > UBA1144 > Nemesobacterales > CSP1-2 > CSP1-2. Next base: position 1,849 of record JAKEHC010000182.1, read on the forward strand.
AAGGTAAAAGCCGTAATTGATGTAAAGACAGCTTATGGGAAAATCCTTCCTAAGGGAAGTGAGTTTGCCATCGCCGCAGTCGACGAAGGGCTTTTAGAGCTCATGCCTAACAGTAGCTGGAAACTCCTTGATGAAATGATGGGAAGAAGGGGGTACGAGGTAAAAACCTCAACCGCTGAGATGCAGGTGGTTGGAAAAAGACATTACGGACTGAAGGCGCTTCCTCAGGGCGGAGGCGGTGGAAGACAGGTAACGCGTGAGCTATTTGATACCCTCTTACTCTGGAAGGCAAGCGTGCCCCTGAATGAAAAGGGCGAAGCGCAAGTGGAGATACCGCTTAATGATTCTCTCACGAGCTTCAGGATTGTGGCAGTTGCTACAGGCGGCGCGGGGCTATTCGGCACCGGAGGGACGAGTATAAGAACGACTCAGGACTTGATGGTTCTCTCCGGGATTCCGCCACTGGTAAGGGAAGGCGACAGATTTAAGGCAGGCTTTACAGTTAGAAATGCGTCCAGCCGCGAAATGGCGGTAGATGTTAAGGGAAGCGTAAGAGATAGTAAGCAAATGAAAGAGCTTCGTATGGTTAGCGAGCCTCTACTACAACCGGGCGAGGCAAAAGATATTGGATGGGAGATTACCGTTCCCGATGGCATTGATAGCCTGACCTATGAGGTCATGGCAAAAGAAAGGGATGGAAATGCCTCCGACAGCCTTAAGGTCGCCGAGAAGGTAGTTTCAGCAGTGCCCACAAGGGTCTTTCAGGCTACCCTTACGCAGATCGAGAATAGTTTTAATATCGTCGTCGAAAAACCAAAAGACGCTCTTTCAGGAAAAGGAGGTATTGATGTCTCACTCAGTCCAAAGCTCTCAAACGGCTTGGAAGGGGTTGCCTCTTATATGAGGAGTTATCCCTACACATGCCTGGAGCAAAAGATATCAAGAGCCATAGCCTTAAGGAGGGAGCCATTATGGCAAAAGCTTATGATTGATATTCCCTCATATATGGATTCAGATGGTCTAGTAAAATACTTTCCGACCATGGCACTAGGAAGCGATGTGCTGACTTCATATATCCTTTCAATCTCAAGTGAGTCTAAATACGAAATCCCCTCTGAAATAAAAAACCGTATGATAGAAGGATTAAAAGGATTCATAGAAGGAAGGGTAAATCGTTATTCATCTCTGCCCACAGCGGACCTTTCAATAAGAAAGATGGCTGCATTAGAAGCGCTTTCACTCAATGGTGAGGGTGATCCAAACCTTCTAGGCTCCATTTCCATTGAGCCCAATCTATGGCCCTCATCTGCGGTGTTGGACTGGATGAACGTCCTTTTAAGAATCAAAGATATTCCCGATCGTGATAAGAAACTAAAGGAATCAGAGGAGATAATAAGGTCACGAATTAACCTTGAGGGGACTACAATGGGTTTTTCAACTGAAGGCGGGGATTACCTCTGGTGGCTTATGGTCTCCCCCGACGTAAATGCTACGAAGGGTCTATTAACCCTACTTCAATTTGAAAACTGGAAGGTTGATATTCCCAGAATGGCAAGAGGGGTTGTAGGAAGACTAAAACGAGGACATTGGGATACAACGGTTGCAAACGCATGGGGGGTGCTAGCAATGGAGAGGTTCTCCGAGAAATTTGAGCCGGTTAATGTATCAGGCTCTACTACCTCCGACTTGGATGGAACAACGAAGGCAGTTAACTGGAAGGAATCCCCTGATGGCAAGAGTGAAATTTTTAGCTGGTCACAGGCGAAAGAGAAATTAAGCATCGTTCATAAGGGCGCAGGAAAGCCCTGGGCTAATATACAAAGCCTTGCGGCAATTCCCATTAAAGAGCCTTTCTCGAGCGGATACATAGTTAAAAAGACACTGATACCCATAGAGCAGAAAATACAAAATAAATGGAGCAGTGGAGATATAGTCAGGGTCCGCCTTGATCTCGAGGCGCTGGGAGATATGACATGGGTTGTTGTAAACGACCCGATCCCTGCGGGCTCGACTATTTTAGGGAGCGGACTTGGGAGAGACTCGGAGATTTCAACACAAGGGGAAGAACAAAAGGGATGGGTATTGCATTCATTTGAAGAGCGCTCCTTTCAGGCATTCAAGGCATATTATGATTTCGTGCCAAAGGGAAAATGGAGCGTCGAATACACCCTGAGGCTTAATAACGAGGGTGTATTCGACATGCCTCCAACAAGGGTTGAAGCCCTTTACTCCCCCGAAATGTTTGGAGAGATGCCGAATGATAAAATAGAGGTTAATCCGTAGATGACTGCTACTTTCAGCCAGCATTTCATGATATGATTACATTGAGGAATTGAAACATGGAAATTGACAGACTCTTGAAAAACAAACGCAAGGAGATATTACGGATTGCTGCCAGTCATGGGGCGCAGGACGTCAGGCTATTTGGCTCTCTAGCTCGCAGCGAGGGCAGACCGGAAAGCGACATTGACATTTTGGTAAAGCTCGATTCCGGTCGAAGCCTGCTTGACATTGTTGCGCTTAAGCAAGACCTAGAAGACTTACTAAATTCTAAAGTGGATGTCGTTACAGAGGAGGCAATCAGTCCTTACATTCGAGAGCAAGTGCTGAAAGAAGCAGTTAGCTTATGAAAAGGGATCAGATTTATCTCAGGCATATCCTGGACGCCTTCGAGAAGATCGAATCTTACGTCTCGGTCGGTCTTGATGTCTTCTTCTCCACGTCTCACTGGCAAGATGCTGTGATTCGACAACTCGAGGTCATAGGGGAAGCGACCAAGAGAATATTCCAGAACTTACGCCTCCGATATCCCGAGGTACCCTGGCGACGTATCGCTGGGCTTCGCGATGTATTGATTCACGATTATATGGGTGTCGATACTAAAGCAGTATGGGAAATTACTCAAAAGGACCTACCAGTCCTGAAAAAGCACATTCAGATTATCCTAAAAGAGTTGGGCAATTAAGAGAAAGCAAACAGATGATTTATTCATTATTGCCTTTAGTATCCCTTTTCCTCTTCATTACCCAAGCTCATGCCCTTCCCTCCTTTGATGAGGTTAAAAACTCTTATAAAAAGTCCGACGCTGTTCTTCTCGACAGGCACGGAGAGGTTATACACGAATTAAGAGTAGATGAAAGGGGAAGAAGACTCGATTGGAAGAGCATTAAAGATATATCTCCTTCTTTGATTAAAGCAGTTACCCATTCGGAGGATAAAAGGTTTTTTGAGCACAATGGGATTGATTGGCGGGCGTTCGGGGCTGCCTTGCTCAGGGGCCTTGCCTCTAATAACGACAGAGGAGCAAGCACGATTACAATGCAACTTGCATCAATCCTTGATAAAGGGTTAAGACCCAAAGATTCTAGAAGGACTCTGAGCCAGAAATGGAAACAAATAAGGTCTGCCCGGCTAATTGAAAACAGCTGGTCAAAGGAAGAAATACTAGAGGCATATCTTAACCTGATAACCTTTAGAGGGGAGCTTCAAGGCATATCCTCCGCATCAAGGGGGCTTTTTGATAAAGAGCCGAGTGGATTGGATGAGTCAGAATCCCTCATATTAGCCTCCTTAATTCGTTCGCCTAATGCAAGAGTTAATGATGTTATAAAAAGGGCATGTATGCTGGGAGATTCTATAAAATCCCAAACTGATTGTGAAGGTATAAGAAAAATTTCAGAGAAAAAACTTTCAGGTCCTTATTACATAAAACCTCGCATTGCCCTCGCCCCTCACGTTGCACGCGAGCTTTTGCGAAAAGAGGGTGTGGTTGTTTCAACGCTTGATGGAGAGATTCAGAGATTTGCAACTGATGTTTTAAAATATCAGCTCGGCACTATAGAGGATAAAAACGTCCAGGATGGAGCGGTCTTAATCGTGGAGAATAAGACAGGGGATGTCATTGCATATGTTGCTAATAGTGGGCAATCATCTAGTGCAAGATTTGTAGACGGAATTAGGGCAAGGAGACAGGTAGGCTCGACGCTTAAGCCGTTTCTATACGAGCTTGCAATAGAGAAACGGTTACTAACATCAGCTTCCTTACTTGACGACTCGCCGCTAGATATACCGACTCCTGTTGGGCTTTATATACCGCAAAACTACGATAATGAATTTAAAGGTCTTGTCAGCGTCAGAACCGCCCTTTCAGCGTCCCTTAATGTTCCTGCCGTAAGGACATTGATGCTAATCGGGATAGAACCCTTTGTCGCGAGACTCAAGGAACTGGGGTTCGAAAATCTTAATGAATTAGCAGACTACTACGGTTTTTCTATAGCACTCGGTTCTGCTGATATAAGCCTCTTTGAGCTCGTAAATGCATATAGAACACTCGCTAATGATGGAAGATGGAGTGAGCCGAAACTGAGTTTCGATGAGGAAACAAACGAAAAGCAGGTACTCGAGAAGGAGGCTGTATTCATAATCTCGAATATACTCTCCGACAGAGAGGCCAGAAGCGTAACCTTCGGATTAGAAAATCCGCTATCCACGAGGTACTGGACAGCGGTAAAAACCGGTACGAGTAAGGACATGAGGGATAACTGGTGCATAGGTTATTCTCAAAAATATACAGTAGGCGTCTGGGTAGGAAACTTCACAGGCGAGCCGATGTGGAACGTTACAGGCGTAACAGGAGCGGCGCCTATATGGCTTGAGATAATGAACTACCTGCATCGAGGCGATCCCAGTATTCCACCCGATCCGCCTTCAGGTGTATCAATGAAAAGGGTTGAGTTTCAGAAAGACATAGAGCCTGAAAGAAATGACTGGTTTATAAATGGAACAGAAGCCAATTCAATAGAACTTAATACACATCATGTGAATCCCCATATTTCTTATCCGCCTAAAGGAAGCATAATTGCCTTAGACCCGGATATTCCGGAAGGACACCACCTCATCTTTTTTGAAGCGAAAACACCCAATATAATTTATTACTGGGTATTAAATAATAAAAAGCTAGGGAGCTCTAACAAAAGAGTTTCATGGAAGCCAAAAAGGGGGAAATACGTATTATCCCTTGTAGATAACCAGGGTCATGTTATTGACTCTGTGGAATTCGAGGTGAGGTGAGCTATCTCTCAATGAGCTACGATGGAACCAACACTATCTTCCCAAAAACATCCCTATTTTCCATAAGCCTGTGACCTTCCTGAGCCTGAGACATGGGAAGGATTTTGTAGACTACCGGTTTCAGTCTCCGAGACTCAACATGCTTTATAACCTCAAACAAATCGCTCTTGCTTCCCATAGTCGAGCCGAGTATGGAAAGCCTTCTAAAAAACACCTGTCTTATATCTGTCTTACCCTCATATCCTGATGTTGAGCCGCATACAACCATTCTTCCACCCATCGTTAGTGAAAGGATGTTCTTTTCCCAATTCACTTCACCCGTGTGGTCTATTATAATATCTACGCCTCTTTTCTGTGTGATTTTTCTAAGCTCGGAAAGGAAATCCTGGGTTTTGTAATTGATTCCATAGTCAGCGCCGAGTAGGCTTTTTGCTTTTTCAACCTTCTCGTCTGTTCCTGCAGTTGTAATCACAGTCGCCCCAAAGAGCTTCGCAATCTGTATGGCAGCGCTTCCGACACCGCTTCCAGCCGCCTGGACTAAAACCACCTCCCCAGGTTTAATCTCAGCGCGTGTCACAAGCATATGCCACGCCGTAAGAAAAACGAGAGGAATAGAGGCTCCTTCCTCAAAAGATACGTTCTTTGGCATTGGAAGGATATTCTCCTTGGGAACTGAAAAGTATTCACTGCATCCGCCGGGAGTGTTTTCGCCCAAGATCGCATACTCTCTACACAGATTATCACGGCCGCTAAGACAATAGACACACCTCCCGCATGTTAATCCCGGTGAGACTAAAACATGGGTCCCTATTTCAATGCCGCGAACGTCCTTTCCCACCTTTGCCACAATCCCTGATATATCCGATCCAAGAACATGAGGATATTTAATTTTGAGGTGAGGAAGCCCCTTTCTTACCCATACATCTAGGTGATTCATTGCGCAGGCTTTTACCTGTACAAGAACATCGTTTGCGCGGACCTCAGGGTCTGGGATCTCATCGTATATTAATTTTTCAATGCCTCCATGCTCATAGACCACTACTGCTTTCATGATTTAAGATCTCCTTCTGAATCAATAACACTTCAGCAATCCCACCGTTAAACCGGGAGGACAGCGTATGATCTTATAATAATACCGTCATAAACTTTTAGGGATAGCATATATGCGTTCCCTACGTTAAGATTCCCCGCTTCGGATTGACAGGGGTATGTCAAATTGCTTTAAGAAGTTTACACTAGCGAAGAACAGCGAGGGAATTTGATAATTAAACTGATAAAACCATTTTGACCTTTTCAATTTCTTCGGGTTCGTCTAAAATATCACCCTCCGCTCTTTCATACAAGAAATTAGCGTTATCCCTCGGGGCAACGCTTTTTACATTAGGATTGAAGAAAACCTCTTTCGTATGAATAAGCCCTGCCCTGTTGTATGAAGCGAGCTCGTACTCCATCCCCATTCTAAGGGCATCGCAGGGACAGGCTTCAACGCAGAACCCGCAGAAAACGCATCTCATGAAGTCTATGTTGTATACCTTCGGGCTTCTTTCAACCCCATATTCATCAGAAGCCTCAGCCACTATAGATATTGCCTGCGTTGGACATGCAACCTCGCATAGCTTGCACGCAACGCATCTTATCTTGCCCTCGTCATCCGCCGGGAGGATATGAAGTCCCCTATACCTTGGAGGAAGCTGCTTTACCTCCTCAGGGTATTGAACGGTTATTGGCTTAAAATTAAGAATATGCATCAGGGTTATTTTCAAGCCCCTAATTATCTCAGGAACGTAGATCCTCTCAAGGAAATTTAACTTTGGTGGCTCTATTACCTTTACTCTTATCGCCATAACTCTTCCTATAGCTACTGTACTTTCATATTCTAACACAAATCGACAGCTATAAAAGTCTCAGACGAATACCCTAATAGAAAATTTGTTGAGCTTTGAATTAAAATAATTGCAAAGAGTAGAGCTGATTCGTAGGGGCGAACGGCTGTTCGCCCCTACTGCTTAAAATCACTTAACTTCCCAGACGTCTCCAGAGTAAATAAGTTTATGAAGGTCTGTCGAGAATTTTTCTTTTGCCTTCTCAATCTGCCCGTGAATCAATTCTTCAAAACTCGGTTGCTCAACCCTTCTAAGCACGCCCATAGGCACAGGGAATTGCGGCCAGTAAAGTTTTGAGAGGGCGAATGCAAACGGGAGGCTGGTTTCATCGTAGACTGTAATATCATCAGGGGGATTCCCGGCTTCAAATTCCACTATTTCAAATTTGCCATCCCTAAATTTTAAACCCTTGTCTCTATTTTTACCAAAGATAAGAGGCTTGCCATGTTCTACAACAAGGTTTCTGTCATCCCTCACGTCCTTTGCTGTAAATTGATCGAATACACCGTCATTATAAACATAGCAGTTCTGATATATATGCAGGAAAGCTGTTCCTTTATGCTTGTAAGCTTCCAGAATTACCTGTATAAGGTGCTTTAAATAGGTGGCATCCGTCCTTGCTACAAAGGTAGCCCCGGATGCGAGGGCGAGGGCTACTGGTTCTACAGGCTCCTCAACCGTCCCCATAGGGGCAGTTCTATTTACCATCCCCTTATCGCTCGTAGGTGAGTATTGCCC
>JAKEHC010000183.1 GCA_022615255.1 Candidatus Dadabacteria bacterium
ATCTTCTTTAAGGCAGATACAGGCGTGTCAAAATCGGCAAGGATCTCCCCCCAGACAGGCACAAGATTCCCATGTCTCAGTTTTTCCTTGAATTCAGAAAATGTAGTGGAAATCATTAGGACAGTAGGATAAAAAGTAGATGATTTAAAGTCAAGAAATAACTAAGCGTAGAGACGACCCGTCGGGTCGTCTCCCCGTCAGGTCGTCTAATGGGGCTATTTTGATTCATATCTTGGGAACAAGCTCCCACCCTTTTCTATCCTCGAACCAGGGTTTATTAAACCCCATTTCCTTGCATTCGCAATGCGCTCGGATTTAATAGGTTCCAGAATGCCGATCCTTTTCCATATCTCCTCCGCCGACTTGGGTATAAAGGGATAAACCAGCAGGGCAATTATTCTTATAGCCTCGACAAGCACCCAGAGTACTGTATCCAGCCTCTCCTTTTTCCCCGCTTTATGAAGCGACCACGGAGCGGATTCATCCACATATTTGTTTACAAGCGCTATAAAATCCCAGATGGCGTTGAGAGCCTTATGGAAGGCTACCTCATTCATCGCTTCTTCCAGCTGTCTGACAAGATCAAGTGCCTTCTCCTTTACAATCAGATCAAACGGCTCAGGCAGACCGGGCTTGGGAACCCTTCCCTCCGAGTATTTCTCTATCATGCCAAGGGACCGGCTCACTAGATTTCCAAGCCCGTTTGCCAGGTCTCCATTTATTCTCCCAATAAGAGCGGTTCTTGAGAAATCGCCATCCAGCCCAAACGGCACCTCACGAAGAAGGAAAAACCTCAGAACATCCGCACCAAACTCATCAATAACAGCAAATGGGTCTACAACGTTTCCTTTTGACTTAGACATCTTCTCCCCCTCCACAGTCCACCAGCCGTGAGCGAATACCTTTCGAGGAAGCGGGAGCCCGGAGGACATAAGAAACGCAGGCCAGTAAATGGCATGGAATCTCAGTATGTCCTTTCCCACAAGGTGAATATCCGCAGGCCAGACTTCATTGAATCTTTCCATATCATGAGGAAATCCGGCTGCGGTGATGTAGTTCGCAAGGGCGTCAAACCAGACATAGATCACATGCCTTTCATTGTTTGGTATAGGGATTCCCCAGGAAAAAGAGGTTCGGCTTATGCTTAAATCCCTAAGCCCGCCTTTTACAAAGCTTATGACCTCGTTCCTTCTGAATGATGGCTGAATAAAATCAGGATTCCTTTCATAAAACTCTAAGAGCGGGTCCTGGTATCTTGAGAGCCTGAAGAAGTAACTCTCCTCCTTTAGCCTCTCAACGGGACGTCCACAGTCAGGACAAACCCGTTCCCCGCCAACCTGCGTTTCGGTTAAGAATGTTTCGTCAAACACACAGTACCAATCCTCATATTCTCCGAGATATATGTCCCCTCGATCGAAGACCATTTGAAAAAGCTCACGCACAGATTTTTGATGTCTTTCTTCGGTCGTCCTTATGAAGTCGTCGTTTAAGATATTGAGCCTCTCCCAAAGCCCCTTAAACCTAAGAACCACACGGTCTGCGAGCTCTATAGGTCTCTCGCCTGACGCTAACGCCACCCTTTCTATCTTCTGCCCGTGCTCATCGGTGCCTGTGAGGAAAAACACCCTATCCCCGGAAAGCCTTCTGAATCTAGCAATTACATCCGCAGCAATAGTTGTGTAGGCATGACCTATATGGGGGACATCGTTAACATAGTAAATCGGGGTTGTCACATAGAAGGTTTTTGCCATAAGGCTTTGTCTCCGATCTCGCTTTCGCAATAATGTAGAGACGCCATTAATGGCGTCTCTACTGCAATTTAATTAAGGGCTCTTTTTTAAAACACTCAGTCTACGATGCCAAGCACAAGATTCTCAAGTGCGATCTGCTTGTTCGCATTTCCTCGAAACACTGCATACCATGTCTTCTCAAGAAATTTAATTTTATTCAATATATTGTCCATACTCCATCCATCTGCAAGCCTTCGAGTCAGAGAAATTAAATCCCTGTTTGAAAGAAAATCCTCTGAAAACCCGATCTTAATAAGAACCATATCACGAAGCCAGAGTGAAATTATATCAAAAATGAACATGAGCCTATCTATGTCCCGAGGGGAAGAGCCTCTTGGCATTGATTCTACAAAGTCGAGTACCTGAGAAGCGCTATTAGGGTTTATGTCAGATAGTTTCATAATTATTTCCTTTCTTTCTTGAAGAAGCTCCTTATCTAGGCTCAACGCCCTTCCTAAACTTCCGCCAGACAGCCTAGAAGCGATCACCGATTCATCAGGAGATAAGTCTTCCCTTTTCTTAATCTCCTCAAAAACCGACTCTTCAGGCAAAGGCTTAAACTCGATCGACTGACATCTTGAACGGATTGTTGGAATAAGGGCTTGAGGCTGGGAGGTAATAAGAATAATCACAGAGTCAGAGGGAGGCTCCTCCAGGGTTTTTAGGAATGCGTTCTGAGCGTTAAGATTCATCCTATGCGCTTCGTCAACTATGGCAACCTTGAACCTCCCTTCAAAGGGTTTGAAATAAAGCCTTTCCTCCAGCTCTTCGCGTATCTGATCTACCTTAATATCCTTTACCCCGCCATACTCTATAAGAAAAACATCAGGATGTATCCCCTTTTTTATTTTTTTGCACGAAATGCAATCACATTCGTTAATTGTGATTTTCTTTTTATTAGCCTTATTGCCCGTGTTATAACAATTAAGAGCTCTTGCAAGCTCGATTGCCACGAGTTTTTTCCCAACACCATCGGGACCAAAAAACAGATAGGCGTGGGAAACACGGTTTTCATTGACCGCGCGCATTAAGGCTTCTTTTTGAAATTCGTGACCGATTATAGAGGTAAAAAGCATCAGAACACTATTTAGCCAAATGACCAAGCACGATGTTTCTTATTTCTTGTTGAATCTCAAAAACATCCCTTGAGGCATTTACTATCTTTACCCTTTTAGGTTCCTTTTGAGCGATAAAAATGTACCCCTGTCTTACCCTTTCATGAAACTCTAAAGGCTCTTCGTCCATCTTCGTATTCCCTTCTCGCTTTTCAAGCCTTGAAAGCCCAAGCTTTACCGGGAGGTTAAGAAGTATCGTAAGCTTAGGCTTCAAACCCAGTGCGGCTTCCCTTGCCACTCTTTCAACAAGGTCTAGCTCGAGCCTTCTTCCATAACCTTGATATACAATAGTTGAATCAGTAAACCTGTCACAGATTACGATCTCGCCATCCTTGAGTCTTGGCAGTATGAAATCCCTTACATGCTGAGTTCTATCTGCGCAGAAAAGAAAAAGCTCAGCCACGGGGTCTAACTCCAGGTCCTTTTCCTCAAGAAGAAGCCTTCGGATCAGCCTTCCGAGTGCACCCCATCCAGGCTCCCTTGTAAGTGATACCTTGCGTCCCTGCTTGAATAGGAAATCCTTAAGAAGTTCGGCTTGGGTTGATTTTCCACTACCCTCCACGCCTTCAAGTGTAATGAACATGCCTCTATGTACTCCCAATTCGCTAATCCCTCTGCTCATGGCGGGAAGTTGCCTACAGGATAAAATAAAGGAAATATCGCTATTAAAAGAGCCATGAAATCATCGTCTACTTAAGGATAAAATGAATTCTATCACAATTATAAAAGAATAGTAAAGTTAATTTGAGGATAATTTTCTATGAGATTTAGATAAGTTACTTCCCTTTAATGCCTTAAGCTCATCTTGAGACATATCCCTCCACTTTCCCGACGGCGTTCTTCCCAGTTTAATCGGACCTACCTGAATTCTATATAAACTCAACACAGGATGATCGAAGCTTGATAGGAACCTTTTAACTATATGCTTCCTTCCTTCGTGAAACGTGATCTCTAGAAGCGTGTTTTTATCCTTGTACTGTGTGACTCTTACATAATCCGGCTTTGTAAATCCGTCTTCAAGCCTAATACCCATCATCATTTTATCTAAAGCGCTCTCATTCACCCTTCCTTCAACAAGCGCTAAATAAACCTTAGGCAGTTTGTACCTGGGGTGTATTATTTTATTTGCAAGCTCCCCGTCATTTGTGAGAATTAAAAGACCCCTGGTATCATAATCTAGCCTGCCGACAGGGTAGACCCTTTCAGGGATATCCTTTATCAGTTCAAGGATAGTCTTTTTATTATCTTTTGATTGTCTTAAGGTTGTAAGGTATAGAGGCGGTTTATTAAGAACGATGTATCTTTTCCCCTCTGGCTTAATGACCCTGCCCTCGATTTCAACCCTGTCCTTTTCAGTATCAACACGGCGCCCAACCTCCTTTACCACGACACCGCTGACCTTAACCTTACCTTCTTTTATAAGCTCGTCCGCCTTTCTCCTAGAGGCAACGCCACACATAGAAAGGTATCTGTTAAGCCTGATTTTCATTTCAGTATCCTACAATCTCTTTTTATCTTTTGAAAAACTATTCTACCCCTTGCAGAGAAAAAGATATTTCGTTTCCCAAGCCCTTACCTTAAAAGGGGATATTATATCCTTTGATGAGATTATTCCACGTTAAATAATGGTAGGACAGACATTCTTGTCTGTCCCCTTCATCTTGTCAGTTCCTTAATGGCACGATAAAAAAGCCGCCATATATAATAATGAGACCGAATGAACTTTTCTGAAATTCTACATAATAAGGGTAAGTTACACAAAAATTATCCGGGGTATTGCCAGATATTGAAAAAGCGGCTTGATTTCAGGAAAGCAGAGCCATTTTACTCCGATGGTTAAATCTGTGTCTTATTGAGTGATCGTGTGCTAGAATTATACTAAAAGCGGAACCCAGTCTAAGGCTTTATAATAGCAGCTATGTCTATTAAAGATTACAGAGAATCTTCCAAAGAAGAAATAGCCGACGTATTGGACGCCTTAGAGAGATATAGGATCATCCTTGAAATAAATAATGCAATTATTTCCAAACTCAAATTAAACGAGCTGCTACAGTCAATCTCGGTAACCATTAAGGAAAAACTCCCCTTCGATGTTACCGCAATAATCTTGCATGAGCCGGTACGGGATGTATTAGAACTTTATGCTTTTGAAGCCTCTTATTCCTCATATTTTATTACCGGTTCTCAACTACCCAAGGCAGGAACCGACGTGGGATGGGCATTAGATAATAAGAAACCGCTGATTATGCGCGACTTATCCAAGGAGGGAGGATTCTCTACTGATAAAATGCTCTTAGAAGAGGGGTTAAGGTCTTACATTATCGCGCCTCTTATAATTGGAGAAAAGGCTATAGGCTCCTTGAACATAGGAAGTAAAACGCCTAATAGATTTCAAGAAGCCGACGCCGAATTCTTATCATTAGTTGCAAAGCAAATCGCCCTTGCAATTGATAATGCAAGGGCGCATGAAGAGATTGAAAAACTTAAAAACCGACTCGAGAAGGAAAATGTTTATCTCAAAGAGGAGATTAAAACCGAATATAACTTTGAAGAGATAATTGGCGAGAGCACGGCTCTAAAGAAGGTTCTAAGACAGGTCGAGAAGGTTGCAAAAACAGACTCTACCGTTCTCATTCTAGGTGAGACTGGAACTGGAAAAGAGCTAATCGCACGTGCCATCCATAATCTAAGCGCCAGAAAAGACCGCCCGCTAATTAAGGTTAACTGCCCTGCGATTCCCTTAGGATTAATCGAAAGCGAATTATTCGGGCATGAGAAGGGAGCATTCACAGGGGCGCTCTCAAGAAAAATAGGGAAATTCGAACTGGCTGATGGATGCACTATATTCCTGGATGAAATAGCTGACCTGCCACACGAAGCGCAAGCGAAGCTCCTAAGAGTGTTACAGGAGAAGGAGTTTGAACGGGTTGGTGGCACTAAAACCCTTAAAGCGGATGTCCGTGTTATTGCTGCTACAAACAGAAACCTCGAAGTGGCATTGAATGAGGGTAGGTTTCGTGCCGACCTTTTTTACCGATTAAACGTTTTTCCAATATACTTGCCCCCGCTTAGAGAAAGAAAGCAGGATATTCCGCTTCTTACCAAATATTTCGCTAAGAAATATACCAGTAGTTTGGGTAAGGAGATAAAGGCAATTAATGAGGGTAATATTCAGAGATTAAAGGAGTATTCTTGGCCCGGAAATATCAGAGAATTAGAAAACATAGTTGAACGTGCGGTAATCCTTTCAACCGGTGATACACTTGAGATAAATGAAAACCTTATTGGATCCCTGTTTGATACAATATCCCATGAGAAGGATAATATTTTCAGTTTAGAAAATATTGAGCGTGAGCACATAATAAAGGTATTAAATCAAACAGGATGGCAAATAAATGGAGAGAAGGGAGCGGCAAAAATATTAGGTATAAACCCGAACACACTGCGAGCTCGATTGACCAAATTAGGTATAAAGATAAAGAGGCAATTACAAGCTAGTTAGATTTAGTGGTTACGATATTTAGCAAATTTATCATATTTCGTAGCATAGCAAAGATAGTGCAGTAAGCAAATAAAAAGAAAAAATTAATATAATGCGATGGGTTAAGCCGCTTAGACCGAGGTTTAAGTGGCTTTTTCTTTTTTGGTACAGCCTTTGCTATCAAGAATAAGATAAATAAAACAAGGAGGTTGAGTATGAAAAGGTTACTTATTTTACAGACAATTTTCATGGTGGTTATGTTCGCCTCTACGGTGGTTGTATTATCCGACGATCAAGCTACCGGTTCCGCCAGGCTCCACCAGATTGATCAATCGGGTATCGAAGCCACGATAATATTTTTGGACAGCGGACCTCCACTAAACACCTTAGTTATTAGTGGGGAGGCCTCCGGGCTTGATCCAGAACAGACCTATATCTCACTGATTTACGATAAAGATGCCCTTCCAGGGGGCCCTAATGCCTGTGTACCAAGTACCTTCCCGTCACCACTATCTGGGGATCAAATGAGCGTAGGTATGTGGATCGTGACAGGTGACGGAACCGGGACTCTTTTCGCTATTAAGACTGGACCCTTCTATGCGCCCTTAAGCGAAATTGGCGCAATGTCAGTCCGAGTCGTAGACCCTGTACCGCCCCCAGACTTGCAAGCCTGTGGCAGGGTCCACTCCAACAAGTAATTATCGTTAACAGGCTTTACAGTAATAAAACCTGAAAAACTAAGAGATGGAGGTAAATAAATGAAAAGGTTAATCTTTACCACAACTGTATGCTTAGCCATTGCTTTTTTCTGTTTTTCCTTTACTGCAGAGGCTCAAACAGTTAAATGGCAGGATATTATTGGGATTATCGAGGGGGGTAACCTGGTAGGATCTGGCACTGGACAAGTCGCAGGGGCGCCCGGGCCTTGGTCTGCTAGCAGCGGTTTTGCTCAAGTCAATCTGGAAAGCGGTAATATATTCTTCTTTGTCCGGGGGCTGGTGCTAGCAGCCGGTAATAGCATAGGTACACCTGGACCGGTCACTCAGGTTACAGGGACCCTAGTTTGTGATACTGACGGCAGTGCCGGTGGCGGTAATTCTACCATTGTTGATACGCCTTTTATTCCGCTCAGCTCTCAAGGTAACGCCACGTTTTTTGGCAAGATCGGACCTATACCGGACCCTTGTTTAGACGAGCCTGATATAGCTTTCCTTATCAGAGCCTTCGGCAATGTCTGGATTGGAAATGGTGCTATACGCACGCCATAAAAAAATAAGGATAGGCGCCGCATAAGCGGCGCCTCTGGTTACTGATGAACAATCTTTCATTCTAAAGCTGAAGGGAGCTTATCCTACTCTAATCCTCTAGCTCACACTCAACTTACCTGTAATATTGTTTGTACCACCCTCGATGCTTTCCCCTATACCACCCAGGAGGACCATAATATACAGGCGCAGGTTGGTATTGGTAGTAAACAGGTGGTGAGACGATAACTGGCGGAGGAGCTACAATTACCGGTTGAGGCGCGACAATAACCGGCGCTGGCGCTACAAAGACAGGAAGTGGTAAGCC
>JAKEHC010000184.1 GCA_022615255.1 Candidatus Dadabacteria bacterium
ATGACCCTACAGATGATAAATACCTTATAGCTGCATTAGAAGGAGATGCAAAGTTTATTGTGACCGGTGATTCCGACCTTCTCAAGATTGAAGAATATGAAGGTGTTAAAATAGTCACTCCAAGAACATTTCTCAACGAATTGGAAATGATGAAAAGGAAGAAGTAAAAGTCTCTTACAGTAATGGATCTCACAGGACACAAAGATATACGGATGTTAAAACGCTATTCTCATACCAGAGAAGAAGTCAAGAAAGCTGCAATCGAAAAACTTGGAAAGCGCCTGAAGAGGTTTAGCATAGACACCTCTATGGACACCTCTAAGGTAAAAACGGCCTGAGGTTCTCTACTCTGGTGTTGCTAGCTTATTGAAACTTAAGGATTTTCGGTGGTGGAGATGACGGGAATCGAACCCGCGACCTCCGCCTTGCGAAAGCGGCGCTCTCCCAAGCTGAGCTACATCCCCACTTCGTAGTAAAATTAAAATTCCTAGACTACTCTTAAAACCCTTTTACAGAGACTTGTTTTGGATGCTCTTTTCTCCAGCGGAGTTTATTAAGTGCGTTTACAAATGCCTTGGCGCTCGCAACTATAATGTCGGTGCTGGCACCCTGTCCTTGAGAAACAACACCATTTTCCTCTATTCTCACGCTAACCTCGCCCTGGGCATCTGTGCCCCCTGTGATTGCGGCTACAATGTAATGCTCCAGGTTTGGAGTTATTCCCGTTGCCTTGGATATTGCTTTGTACGCCGCATCAACAGGACCATCCCCATATTCGGAGACGGTTACCTCTTCGCCCTCTATCAAGAGCTTTACAGTCGCAACTGGACGCATCTCTGTACCGCTTACAAAATTTGCGGATATAAGCCTGTAGAAATCAGAAGAACGAACAAACTCATCGCTGATTAACGCCTCTATATCCTCATCAAACACATATTTCTTCTTATCAGCTAAGTCCTTAAATTTTTTAAATGCGCGCTGAAAATCGCTATCGTTAAGAAAATAGCCAAACTCCTCAAGGCGGCGCCGAAAGGCATGTCTGCCTGAGTGCTTTCCAAGTATTATTTTATTGGAAGGAATGCCCACCTCTTCGGGGCTCATAATCTCGTATGTTATTCTTTCTTTTAGAACGCCGTCTTGATGAATGCCAGCTTCATGCGCAAAGGCGTTTGCGCCTACTATTGCTTTATTTGGCTGAACGTTAACCCCAGTTACGAGAGATACAATCCTGCTGGTTGGATAAATATGCTCAGTAACGATCCTGGTTTTAAAAGGATTACGGTCATGACGCACCTTAAGAGCCATCACGATCTCCTCGAGGGAGGCATTCCCCGCCCTTTCTCCTAGACCATTGATGGTGCACTCAACCTGCCTTGCGCCCTCCCTTATAGCTGCGATTGAGTTGGCAACGGCAAGCCCCAAATCGTTATGGCAATGCACACTGAGCGTTACTTTATCTATATCGTCTACCTTGTCTTTAAGTGTTCTTATGATGAATGCAAATTCTTCGGGCACCGTGTATCCGACTGTGTCCGGGATGTTAATAGTAGTCGCTCCAGCCCTGATTGCAATATCAACAGCCCTGCATAAGTAATCAAGGTCTGTCCTTGTTGCATCCTCGCAGGAAAACTCCACGTTATCTGTATAGCGCTTTGCATGCTTAACGGCGGCGCTGATAATTTCAAGCACCTCGTCCTTTGTCTTTCCAAGCTTATGCTTCAGATGGATATCAGAGGTAGCGATAAATGTGTGAATCCTGGGGTATTGAGCCTTCTTTATAGCCTCCCAGCCTCTATCAATATCGTTAAAGTTAGCCCTGCACAGCCCTGCTATTTCACAGGATCGTATGTTCTCGGAGATGAGCTTTACTGATTGAAAATCCCCTTCGGAAGAAACTGGAAAACCAGCCTCGATTATGTCCACTCCCAACCTTTCTAGCTGGTATGCTACCCTGAGCTTTTCCTCAGCAGTCATACCGCATCCGGGCGCCTGCTCGCCGTCTCTCAAGGTTGTGTCGAATATCTTTACCACTCCGCTATCCATTTTTAAGAAGCCTCCATTTATAAAAACAGTAAAAAAGTTTAATCGCTAGGAAAAGGGTTGTCAATTTAAATAAATCCCAGTTTTTTAGGCCAATCAATCTTTTACCAAAGAAGGGGAAGGGTTATCGTTGTTATGTCGGCGTTGTAGAATCAAGCGCCTTTTTCATGACCCCAATTGGGGCCTCCTTGCCTGTCCATATCTCAAAGCTTTCCGCCCCCTGGTAAAGAAGCATGCTCATTCCCCCCGATGCCTTTAGCCCTAATTCCCTTGAGGCTTTGATAAGACCTGTTTCGCGGGGGTCATAAACGAGATCATAGACAACTGCATCCTTTGGCAAAGATTCTAAAGGCAGTTCAATTGAGAGAGCCCCTTTCATTCCCGCCGACGTAGCGTTCACAAGGAGGCTTGATCCGCTTAGAATGCCTTTTATCTCGTCCTTGTCATCCAGGGAAACAGCTTGTACCATAGTATCTTTAAAACCCTTTTTAAACTCCGAGGCTAATCTTTTCGCTTTATCCAGTGTTCTATTAATCACATAAATTTGATGTGCCTCGTTCATGCAAAGAGACGAAAGAACAGCACGAGCCGCACCGCCAGCGCCTACCACAGCCGCACTTAACCCCTTTGGATGAAAGCCCAGATCCTCTTTTATCGCCCTTAGAAAGCCACTTACATCGGTGTTATACCCGGTGAGCTTTCCATCCATGTTTTTCACGGTGTTTACAGCGCCTGTAAGACTAGCCTCAGGCGAAATCTCATCAAGGAAAAAGGTTATGCTCTCCTTGTGAGGAATGGTAACGTTTATTCCAGAAATCCCCATAGACCTTATAGCACGGGCGGCTGACTCAATATCCTTTGGGTGAATATCAAAGGCAAGATAGACACAGTCGAGCCTTAATGCCTGAAAGGCGGCGTTATGCATTTCGGGGGATAAACTATGGTTTACAGGATGACCAAATATCCCATAAACCTTAGTTGTGGCTTTAATATTCAATACTGCTCCCATCATTCATTATCAATTGAAATCAAGTGATCCTTCAGTCGCCCTGCTCCTTCAGTATGACCCCATGCATGAACTCTGTAGAGACAACCCGCCGGGTCGTCTCTACAGGGGATTTGATAGCTTAAATCAGAAGTCACTCAGCCAGCCTCGGAAAAGATCTCTTTTGTTCTTTTTACGTCCCTTGAAATCTGTGCGACAAGCGCATCAATGCTTTCAAATCTTCTCTCGTCTCTCAACCTGTCCACAAACTCTATTCTTATGGGTTTTTCATACAGGTCGCCCCTGAAATCAATTATGTGGGTTTCCACAAGAAGCTTGTTTTCGCCAAATGTAGGACGAACGCCTACATTTGTAATGCTTTCAAACCTTTCTCTTCCTAAATGAGCCCACGTTACATAAACACCCCTTTTGGGAAGCATCTCCCAGTCGGTATCCACGTTAGCCGTCGGAAATCCTAATTCTCTTCCCCTTCTCTCACCTTCTTTAACTATCCCCTCTATTGAAAACGAACCCCCAAGAAACCTTGCCGCCTTCCTTACCATACCTTCTTCAATCAGCTTTCTAATGGCAGTGCTGCTTATAACCTCACCGTCTAGAAGCGCAGGCTCAACCTTCCTTGTTTCAAAGTTATAGCTCTTTCCCATAACCTCGAGCATATTGAGGTTGCCCTCCCTATTTCTTCCGAAAAAGAAATCAGGACCTACAAATATACTTTTAATGCGAAGCCTTCCGACCAGCATGTCGCTTACAAATTCCTTCGCCGATAAAGCTGAAAATTCTTTTGTAAAGCTGTAGCATACTGTAACATCCACACCTTCCTCCTCCAGAAGCCTAAACCTTTCTCTTAGCGGTAATATAAGGGGTACATCAATTCCGCGCAGTATCTTTTGGGGATGAGGGTGGAAGGTTACAACACAAGAGCTAACACCCTTCTCTCTGGCCTCCTTCAGGAGAAGACTTATAAGTCTTCTATGTCCTAAGTGAACCCCGTCAAAAATCCCAATTGTTGCAGAGGTGGGAGATTTTAGAGGTACTTCTGGGTCGAAGATCACTTTCATGTCTTGAGCTTCTTAAACCCTTCGATTGCCTTTTCCTCACCAAGAATAAAAAGGACATCGCCTTACATTACGTTTTACATTCCAGGGTCTCTCATGTAGGGAGACAAAATAGTTCTTTCAATCCTAATCTCATCCAGGCTTATCGTCGCCTGCTATATTGCATCTAATATAAATTTGTTGATTATTTTGAATATTACCATAACCTTGCTAAAAGTCGAAGGCTTCTCTCCGGGTTCAATAAAAGAAACGTCGTTCCTATTAAAGCTTAACGCCTTCAATTAAATCTGGACTCACCTCTTCCAAAACAAGGGAATAAAAAGAACCAACATTGTATATAGCTCAAGCCTGCCTAAAAGCATAAGAAGCGAAAAAATAATCTTTGAAAATCTTGATAGTCCTGAGTAATTTAGAACAGGTCCCACCTCTCCCAAACCCGGACCCACGTTTCCTAGCGTCGACGCACAGGCGGAAATAGTAGTGATAATCGGAACACCGTCAGCCATAATAAGAAGTGAAGCAATAAGGAAAATCAAAAGATAAAGTAAAAAGAACCCGGTAACGCTTGATATAACCTCCTCGCTAGCCGCCTTCTTTCCAAGCCGTATTGGCAAGACTGCCTTTGGATAAATCAGCTTGTAAATCTCATTAAAGCCTTTTTTAAAAAGAATCATTATGCGTATATTCTTGATAGCGCCTGAGGTGGAGCCTGCACAACCACCAATAAACATAAGTATGACAAGGAGCCACTTTGAAAAGGGCGGCCAGACGTCGAAATTAGCCGTAGCAAAACCTGTAGTGGTCACGATGGAAACCACCTGAAATGAGGCGAATCTCAAAGCCTCAAGAAAACTCGGATACATCCTTAGCCAGAGCTCCAATGACATGAATCCTATTGCGCCAAGACATAAAATGAAAAAAAAGCGTAACTCCGAATCGCTTAAAAGCCTTTTGTAATCTCCCTTGAAAAGCCAATAGTGAAGAACAAAGTTCATTCCGGCAATAAACATAAAAGCGATGATAATAGCATCAATAAGCGGACTCCCATAAGCCCCTATGCTCAGGTTCTTAATAGAGTATCCGCCTGTTGACATAGTGCCAAACATATGAACGACAGAGTCGAAAAGGGGCATTCCGGCGAGAAATAGCAGTAAGATCTGAAGCCCCGAAAGCATCAGATAAACGCCCCACAGCTTTTTTGCCGTTTCTGCTATTCTTGGCGTGAGCTTCTCGGTTGTCGGTCCGGGAGCCTCAAGAGACATAAGCTGCATACCTCCAACAGCAAGCCTGGGAAGAATAGCGATCCCAAGAACTATTATCCCCATTCCACCCAACCACTGGGTAAAATTTCTCCAGAATAAAACCCCATGTGACAAGATTTCAACGTCCTTTATAACGCTTGCCCCTGTGGTGGTAAAACCGGATATTGACTCAAAAAGGGCGTCAATAGGGTTTTTAAGAGCGCCAGATAGAATATACGGAATAGCTCCAAAAATCCCGGCGGTAATCCAAATAAGGCTGGCGATAAAAAATCCCTCCTTTCTTTCGAATTCTTCCGACTCATCGGATGTTCTTGTTAATTTTTCCAGGGCAAATCCAAACGAGGTGGTCAAAAAGGCTGAAACAACAAAAACCCAATGGTCATCCTCTCCATAGATAAGAGAGCAGGCTGCTGGGACAAGCATAAGTAGCCCCAGAAATTTTAAAAAATTTCCAATAATTTGAAAGGAGATTCTGATGTTCACTAGCCGAGCATTTTCTGTACTTTTTTTACCGCTTCTGGAAGAGCAAAAATAACAAGCCTATCTCCAACCAGGGGCGCATACTCACCCCTCGGTATAACTACATCCTTTCCGCTCACAACTATACCCACGATTGCCCCCGCTGGAAAATCCGCGTCTTTAAGCGGGGTGCCAAGGATTTTTGTATTTTTCGTTATCTCAAACTCAAGCACCTCGGCTTTTCCTTCCTCGAGAAGCGCAACGTGCGTCACACCTCCGAGATGGAGGCAGCTTAAAATTTCGTTAGCCGCAACGAGCCTCATGCTTATAGCCCTATCCACACCTATTGCCTCAATAACGTTTATATAATCGGATTTTGTGTATAGAACTATGTTTCTCTTTGCTCCAAGATTCTTTGCAAGAAGCGCGCTAAGAACATTATTCTCATCATCCCCTGTAAGGGAAATAAAATAGTCGGCTGACGCGGCTCCCGCCTCCTTCAGGGTTTCGCTATCAGTTCCATCACCGTTAAATACCAAAACGTTCGGCAGCTCCTCTGCTATGGCCTTTGCGCGCTGAGGATTATTCTCAATTAATTTTACTGAAATCCCATGCTCTGAAAGATTCCTCGCCACGCCCATTCCGAGCCTTCCGCCGCCCATGATTACAACGGACTCTATCCCTTTCTCCTTGACGCCAAGAAGCTCCTGAAGCCTTGCAAGGACAGAAGGAATACCCAAGGCAAAAATATAGTCCCCTGCCTTAAGACTCGTCTCTCCTGTTGGTATGGTGATTTTTCCCTTTCTCGATATAGCCACGAATATCCAGGCTTTAGGCGGACCAAGCTCAGACAGTTTTTTCCCGACGATGGGCGTTCCTTCTTCGACCTTGAGTTTAAGCATCTGGATTTTACCCATTGCAAACGTTTCGGTTCTCCAAGCAAATGGGGCGCTTATGAGGCCTGTGATCTTCTCGGCGAGTATTGCTCCACTATTTACCGTGAAGATTTCCTCTCTCTTAAAAAGTTTAGGGTATTCGAGGTAATTTGGGTCATCAATTCGTGCGATAACCCTTGAAACACCAAAAGAGTGAGCAAGATGCGATGACAGGATGTTTGTTCGATCGTCTCCGGAAACGGCAAGTACTATATCCGCCTTTTCTATCTCGGCTTCTTTCAAAACAGCAGGATTATCTCCATCCCCATGTATGACGAGGACGTCTAGGGATTCTCTAATCCGCTCGACCTTATCTTTGTTTTTTTCAATCACTATAATGTCGTGCTCTTCGGAAAGACCCTTGGCAAGAAAAGTTCCCACATCCCCTGCGCCTATAATGATTATACGCATAAACCGATTCCTGATATGAGATGATCAACAATATGGCAAAGGAATAATATTAACAACCTTTCCTGACTTTACAAATTAAGATATATGGGTTACAGCCTTAGAAGACCTATAAGAGACAAGAACTGATACACAGATTCAAAACTTCGTCTTTAGGCATAACCCTTTTTCGGTTTTTTCTCCCGAATCCTGATTTCAAGAATTTTTAAAATTCCCGCTAATAATACTCCTAAAGAGATAAGCTGAACTATACTGACCCCGGGTATAAAACTGGGCGTCGCATTTCTCAAAAACTCTACGAAAATCCTTTCTAACCCAAAAAGTACCAGTATAACCCCTGAGAGCCAACCTATTGGCATATCTTTCTTACGTATCTTCCAAACAAAAATAAATATTACGGTAAATGCCAACATTTCATATATCTGGGTAGGATGAACCCTTTCATTCGTAGGGGGAGAACCCTCCGGAAAAGACATAGCCCAAGGAAGGGTAGAGGGAATTCCATAGTCATCTCCTACGAGAAAGCAGCCAATCCTGGCAATAGGATAAAGAACAACAATAGGAGCCATTGCATCTGTAGCCAGCCAGAAGCTTACATTCTTTATCCTTACAATAATCCAAAAAAGAATAAAAGCACATATGAAACCCCCAAGAGATGCTAGTCCTGACGAAAGATACCTCATTGGATCTGACATGAATTCGTTGAAGCTCACTTTTTCTATAAGAAAAAAAACCTTGGCCCCTATTACCCCACCGAGCACACACCCCAAAAAAAGGAGATCGAGAAGCTCTTCATCGAGACCCTTTCTCTTGAACTCGCCTCTACAAAGCAAATAAGCGGCAAGAAAACCTATTATTAACATTACTGTATAGGAAGATATTGAAATATCGCCTATTTGAAAAAGCACTGGATACATATTAAGGCTCCTGTTTTAATAAAATTCTCTAAATGGGCTTACACTAACACGGTTGCAATATATCTGCAATAAAAATATGCTGTTACTAACCCTTAATATTTATTCTCCGCCATCCTTCATTCTTTGAGTCGAGATTTTGCGAGATTTGTTTCATGCATTCTAATTTGTAGCAGTTTTAAAACTCCTCCGGCTACCAATCCAAGGGACATAAGCTGAGCGAGAGAGATCCCTGGGATAAAGCTTGGTGTTGTATTTCTTAAAAACTCTATAAGGAATCTTTGTGAGCCCATTAGTAAAAGAACAAACGCGGCGAGCCATCCAACAGGCTTATCTTTCTTTCGCACCTTCCACACATAAATAAATATTATCGCCATCGCTAACATCTCATAGATTTGTGTTGGATGGACCCTTTCCCATGTTGGAGGTTCCCCTTGAGGAAAAGACATAGCCCAAGGCAGGTTAGAAGGAATTCCATAGTCATCTCCAACGAGAAGGCAGCCTATCCTGCCTATGACGTAAGTAATAACAAGAGGAGCCATTGCATCAGCAGCCAGCCAAAAGTTCAGATTCTTTATCCTTACAATAACCCAAAAAAGAATAAACGCACCTATAAAACCGCCAAGTTGTGTAAGTCCTGATGAAAGGTACCTCACTGGGTCGGCTATAAATTCCTTAAAAGTTGCATTTTCTACAATAAAAAGAACCTTTGAACCTAGTAGTGCCCCGATCACGCAAGCTGTAAATAATAGATCGAGAAGGTCCTCACTAAGCCCCTTTCTCTTAAACTCACCTATACAGAGTAGGTATGCCACAAGGAAACCTATTATCAGCATGACAGTATAGGAAGAGACTGGGAAGTCGCCTATCCTGAAAAGCACTGGATACATTTTTTGCTCCGGGTTTTTACCGATTTTTGTGGGCGAGCTTAAATTAACACGGTTTCAATATATCTGCAACCATAAAAACATCGTCTATGCCATTTTCATTTTTATATATGGCAAATTTGATGCAAAGGTTCAGGACAGGGTTCGAGATGACAAAAGTGGCGATCTAACGATCAGGACTACATTCATAACATGAGCACTCAGCAGAGTGCCCATACTTTGCTTTAGTTTAGGAAACCTCTTCCCTGCATCCACCTTCTTTAAGAATCTTCTCAATCTCGTATCCCGCCGCTATGCTTGCCACGCGGGCGATTACTTGATATGCAGAGGGCATAAACTTCTCACATTCCTTGTTGTCACAGTCATCTTCGGAAGAAAGGCATGAGAACTCCATTCCTTTTGTATTCAAATTATCAAATTCGCTCTTTCCCCTATTTAGTCTGAGAAAACACCCCGCTACATTGGACTTCACCAAGTAAATAACAGGCTCGGCTACAACCCCAGATTCCAATCTTAGAGAAGTAGGTATTCCCTCCTGAATCACAACGTCCCTCACCGGTTTTCCTCCCTTAGTAACCCTCATCTGCTTTCTTCCCTCAGCATTGAGAGTCCTGATTTCATCCCCGCTTAAAACGCTTAGCACCGACATTCCGTAAGTGCCTGAGTTACTCTTCACAAAAACAAAAGGGCTCTCGTGAATGCCTCTTTTCCCGTACTCTTTTCCAAGCCCGTTTAAAAGATGCTCCACTCTACCTGCTACAATCTCTCGGTCCTCGGGTTTGTCAAAGTCTATCCCCTTTTGGGAATAGGTTTCGATGGAAATTACCCAAGGGTCAATCCCAATTATATCCGCAAGCTCGCCTGCGAGTTTATTATAGAATTCAAAATGAATGCTCTTTCTTCTTGTATGCCAGCCTATTTCCACAGGGGGTTCAACAGGCTGTTTCACATCCCTCAAGATTTTTGGACACTTGGCTGAGAAATCGTTATTAATTAAGATAACGTCTGGAATGAATTCCGAAATATAGACAGTTTCGCCCCTTCTCTTAAGCTTATAAGTCTTAACCACCTTCCCGCTTATCGTTTTAAAGCCTACACCATCCTTATATAGCTCGTCACTTACAAGCCCAATCTCGACAAGGAACCCCTCACTCTCGAGCATATTCTTAAGCGCCTGTATATTTTCCCAATAGTAGGGATTCCTCGTATGAAGCTCGGGAATTATAACAATCCTTTTTGCTTCCGGGTGGCTGCGAAAGAGCTCTTCTCTAAAAAGCCTTGCGGCACGTTCCCTGAAAACAGGGCATAGGTTGTTAAACCCAGAAGGAAATACATTAGTATCAACGGGCGTGATTTTATGTGTGGAAACCCTCAGGTCAACAGATGTATAAAGGGGGACCTTTACATTTCGGATATGTTTATCTATCCAGCCCTCTATCTCTTCGGTCTTCTCACTTACCCTCCTATTGATTTCGTGAAGAATCGTCATTCCGGGTTATTCTTTAACAACATAGGTTTCGGCAAACTTGTCGTGCCATGCCTGACGCTTAGGATCGAAAAGAGCCCAGATAAATCCGATAAATATAAATAGCATGGAAATAAAATACCCAAGCCACCTGATTAGAGCATCCCAGAATCCTATTGACTCTCCGTCCTTTCTTATCACCCTTATTCCGAAAATCATCTTCCCAATGGTCTTTCCCGAAAACCCCTGAAGAAAAAGAAAGTATGTGGTGCTCAACGAAAAGAGTATAAAGAATAGTGGAACGATTAGATTTAGAAGGTTACTTTCCCTTATGTCAAAGGCTATATCGCCTAAATACAAACCAAACCAAAGCGTAAGCGCAGTCACTCCTAAGAGAATTATAAGATCAAGGACAAAGGCTCCTGCCCTTAACCCTATACCGGCAAGATTAAATTGAGGCAGTTCTTCGTCTTTAGTAAACGCTCGGGTATCCTGAGGCAATGAGTACTGGCTAGTCAGGGGGAGCTCGGATCTTCCTGTCTCATCCTCCCGTATTTTAAATT
Organism: Candidatus Dadabacteria bacterium; assembly: GCA_022615255.1. GTDB lineage: Bacteria > Desulfobacterota_D > UBA1144 > Nemesobacterales > CSP1-2 > CSP1-2. The sequence goes on from JAKEHC010000184.1 coordinate 10,995, forward strand.
CTATAGATTCTTGAGGGGTTGGAATTAAGACGGGTGGGGTATAAACGAAATGCTCTTTAGTCTCTTCTTCTGTTGTTTTGCTCTCTTTTATATTCAAATCTTCCTTTCTTTCCTCCTTAGGGGCTAGTCCGTAGATAACCCTGTACCGCGGGTTCACCTCCAGAGCGCCGCCGCATTTCTTACACGTTTCAAGGTAGTCAAAGCTATTATATCCGCAGTTAGGGCACTTCATCTTATTTTTAAAGATAGCACATGAGCTATGCAAGCTCAATCAGAATTTTTTTTCCAAACATAAATTTGATAATAATTTTGGTGATACACCATCAAAGAGGGAGGTAATCAGAAAACCACCGGTTTGCTGGCTGGCGGTCATACGATCACTTTTATTGTAGAGACGCATTGCAATGCGTCTCTACAAACAACCTAAGCAATGGAAAGCAGAATCAGGTCAGTAATTAACCCAGCACTTGACAGAATAAAATCCACATGATACCTACTTACAAACTCTTGTGGTTCATTCGGTCATCGTGATCGGCTCTTCGAAGGAGTTTACTCCGAGTGAAGATATTACAGCAGTAATCGAGAATCCATACTGTAGAGACGCCATTAATGACGTCTTTACACATAGGTCGCGCTAAGGATGGCGCTTCTACAAGGGTATTTGACGTCTTCGTAGGAGCGGCTTCTAGCTGCGAATTCTTGAGAGGAGATAGATACTTGAAGAAAAAAAGAGAAGATTATTTGCATTCTCCAGTAGCCCAGCCATCCGTAAGAAAGCTAAAAGGGATTGGAGACTATATTAACGCATTCTCCAATATGTCCTTTCAGGCAAGAGCCCTGGGAGAAGGAGCAAAGATTCTGCTAGAGATGGTGAAAGCTCCTAATTGCTTAAAAACACTGACTATCGCAGGCGCGCCTGTGCCCGGCGGGCTTCAAGGCGTTATATGCGACCTGATAGAGCTTAAATTTATAGATGTTGTAATCACTACAGGCTCTCAGATCGCACACGATATGGTGGAGGCTATGGGGTTCAGTCACCACAAGGGACACCAGACAATGAATGACATAGAGCTTAGAGATATGAGGATTGACAGGATGTACGACTCTCTCCTCGATGAAACAAAACTCAATGAAGTTGACCTTTTGCTAAGCGAGCTTTGGGAACAGGAGGAAAATGAGACCCTTACGACCCCAGAGCTGTGTAAAAGGATTGCTGCCTACATTATAGAAAAGGGTTTATTTAAGGGACAGAGCTTTCTTGTAAGCGCATTAAAAAACGGCACTCCAATATTTTCCCCTACAATCCATGATAGCGAAATCGGAATCTCGCTTACTACCTTCAACAAGACCAATCCTAAGAGGAGAATAGTTGTCGATCTCCTTAGAGACAATGAAAAATATATAGAGATGTTCTCAGACAGAAAATATAAAAAGCGCGGGATACTGATCTTGGGGGGAGGAGTGCCAAGAAACTGGGCACAGCAGGTAACACCGATGATTGAATTCATAAAGCACGGGATTCAAATCAAGGAAGAAAGGGAAATCGGCTATAACTATGGCATTCTAATTACTACGGATCAGCCCCAGTTCGGAGGTTTGAGCGGAAGCACACTGGATGAAGCCATCTCTTGGAATAAATACGCCCCCGAAGCAAAGTTTGCCACGGTTCATTGCGATATGACCATAGCGCTTCCACTTATGGTAGGAGCCTTGAAGGAGTGGATGTCGAGTAGGGGCAATTCATGAATTGCCCCTACTTGCAATATGTCATATCTTTATATGTTGCCGGAAAGGCTTGCATCAATCGCAGATTTTAAGCCGTCTGGATTAGCCCCTTGAACAATCATGCCATTCACTACAAAGGTCGGCGTTGAGCTTACACCAACGGATTGTGCTTCTTTCATTTCATTTTGAACCTTTGAAGCGGTCTCAGGGGAGTTAACGCAGGTTTCAAATTTGGCTGTATTTAACCCTGTTTCCTTTGCAAAGGCATTAAACTGATCCTTCGATTTTTCTAAGGTAATTTCCTTTTGCTTTTGAAAGAGAAGGTCATGATACTTCCAGAATTTATCATTTCCCTGCTCATAGGCGCATACTGAAGCAATAGCGGCACCCTTAGCCCAATTGTGATTTGGCAATGGAAGCTGTTTATAAACTAATTTCACCTTATCCTTGTATTGGTCCAGAATCCCGGGAAGCATATCGGCTCCGCGTTTACAGAACGGACACTGAAAATCGGAATACTCGACTATCGTAACCTTTGCATTTGTGTTTCCTTTTACAGGCACACCATTTAAGGAAATCTTCTTCATGGTTTCTTGAAGCGGATTTACTTTAGAGTCAATCAATTCGCCCAGAATCATATACTTTCCGTCTTTACTCATAAGAACTGGAAACGACTGTCGCCCGAGAGGTATTTTCCCCTCTTTGAGCCCCGCTACAGGGGTATCCTTGAATTTTTGGGTTTCTATAGGCTCGCCAAAGATTAAATACCTACCGTCATTACTTATAAGGAATGGAACATCCCCTGAACCCTTGGATGACTCAATTGCAAAATTACCCTTTTTAAACCCTGAAAGTGAGCTCTTTTCATAACCCTTTACCTGGATCTTAGCGTCTTCAGGCACCCTCGTCCCTAGCGTCCTTTTAATGAAGATTTGGAGCCTCTTTGCGTCTTCAGGCGATATATTCTGAGCGAATACACTCCCCCCCATCGCGAAAAGGCATAAAGCCAACATAAATACATGGAACAACCTAAATCTCATTTCTACCTCCTTGCACACTCAAAAGATTGCGTAACAATATACCATCACTTATCTGAAAAGCAACAAAAGATTTCTTATAACGTAGGGTTCATTTATGCCTAAGTCACTTTGTGCATTTCATAATTTGAATAATTAATATAGCGGAAAGCTTTAGGCTTCCATGCTATTTTATGGAGACCATCAGGTTTTTCCTACCTTACCTTCCATATGGCTACATTAATTTTATCGCTGTTAGAAGCAGCTCTTACAAATAACCCTCTTGGGGATCAGGTTCTTTCAATCACCTATGGGTCAATATTCTCATCTTGAGACTCACCTCCATTTTAGTTTTGCAATTTTGCATTGAGTTTTGCAGTGTTTGGGGTTTTGCAAAACGACTTTTCATTACCGATATTTTCTGAATGATTACAGTTAATTAGGTGTGGCTCGTAGTTTTGCATTTTAGTTTTGCAATGGTTTTGCAGGAAATAGACCCTTGTATGAGAGCTTTCAGTCTTTTCACATTTGCCTCTATCTTTACACAGAGCAGACATAGTACGTAGGAGCGGCTTCCAGCCGCGATCCTGTCGCGCCAGGGATGGCGCTCCTACAAATAATCTCCTCAGGGATCAGTTTTTGTGGCGACCTGAAGGTCGCTGCTACATTAGCAATAGGGTTTTTCAATCTCCCATGGCTCAATTTTTTCATCTTCATGCTCCCACTCACTTCCGCTTTTCAATTTTTCGTCTCGCTTTTCATTTTCGCTTTACATTCGCTTTTCAAGAAATAAGACTTTTTGTAGAAATCCTCAGGGGTTAGAATCTCGAAGACCTGGTTTATAACGCCGCCTTCTAAAAGCACTCCACCGAGTACTGCCTGCTCGGCTTGGATGTTTTGTGGAAGGGCATCTATATCGGTCATTTCGTTCGCCTCCG
>JAKEHC010000185.1 GCA_022615255.1 Candidatus Dadabacteria bacterium
AATAAGCGTCTTCTTCTCTGCAGAGGCGAGGGAAGCCGAGAGGTTTACAACAGTTGTTGTTTTTCCTACCCCGCCTTTCTGGTTGGCTACAGATATTATTTTTCCCATTCCCTAAGACCTTGATGATATATCCTCTAAATGTTTGCGTCAACCATTAATCATGGGATGCTTAAATCAAGTTTATACAAGGACATTTCATATTACTCTTATCTCGATTATGCATTCAAGTTTATCACAATTAAAGAAAAAGATAGAAAGCTGATAAAGAAGCTAATAAAGAAAGAGTATTGACATTGTTTGATATAGAAACTTATAATTTTAGTGAGTGTAAGAACCTTTAACCCAAAAGGGTCTTTGTCAAGTGAGATAGTGGACGAAGGGGTGGGAATAGAAGTAAGAAGGAATTATAGTAACGTAAGATAAATTTTTTATTTTACGTAATTATCTTACTTTGCAATTCTACGAGTTAAGTAAATTTCGTTTATTTGAGAATGAGTTGATTTAATAAGGAGGTACACTGCAAATGAGAGAAGGAAGAAGGCTTTCATCCATTATAGGTGAAAAGTTACATCCTGAAAAATTTCAGGAACTCCACTGGGAGGGAAGTTTTGATGACTATCTCGATCTAGTTCATAGGAATCCGAAGGTTGCTCGCACTGCCTTTCAAAGGCTTTACGACATGATTCTTTCCTTTGGGATGCAAGAATACAATGAGTTTAAACAAAAGGTAATTCACTATAAATTCTTTGACGATCCGATCTCTCACGGTAAAGACGCCATCTTTGGACTTGATAAGTATTTGATGAGACTTGTTGATGTGATAAAGGCAGCCGCGCGCGGCTATGGTCCTGAAAGAAGGATAGTTCTTCTTCACGGGCCTGTAGGCAGTTCTAAGAGTACGCTTGTGAGGCTATTTAAAAAAGGGCTAGAGAAGTACTCAAAAACCCCTGAGGGGGCTATCTATTCTTTTTATTGGCAGGTGGCAAATGATGACGGCTCTATAGAAAAGGTTGATTGTCCGATGCATGAGGACCCACTAAGGCTTATCCCTGAGGGTATAAGAGAAGGTGTTTTAACAGAGATAAATAGGGGAAGAAGCGAGGAGGAATTCATAAGGGTTGAGGGGGACCTCTGCCCTGTATGCAGGTTTTACTACAATACGCTCATGGATAAATACAAAGGAGATTGGGAAAGGGTCATTTCTAATGTGAAGGTGAAGAGGCTTACTCTTTCTGAGAAGGATAGGGTAGGAATCGGGACTTTCCAACCAAAAGATGAAAAGAACCAGGACTCAACTGAATTGACTGGAGACATTAATTACAGGAAGATCGCTCTATATGGGTCTGACTCAGATCCAAGGGCGTTTAATTTCGATGGGGAACTAAATGTCGCAAATCGCGGTATCGTCGAGTTTATAGAGGTTTTAAAACTCGATGTTGCGTTTCTTTATGATCTCCTTGGCGCAACTCAGGAGCACAAGATTAAGCCAAAGAAGTTTTCTCAAGTAGATGTAGATGAGGTAATAATTGGGCACACCAATGAGCCTGAATATAAAAAACTCCTAAACAACGAATACATGGAGGCTTTAAGAGATCGTACGATCAAGATCGACATTCCATATATAACTAAGCTTTCGGATGAGATAAAGATTTATCAAAGGGATTTCAATTCTGAGAGAATAAAAGGGAAACATATTGCACCGCATACGCTTGAGATCGCTTCTATGTGGACTGTGCTTACCCGCATTGAAGAACCGAAGAAAGCAGGTATCACACTTATGCAAAAACTTAAGCTATACGATGGGAAGTTGATTCCTGGTTTTACTGAAGACACTATAAGAGAACTAAAAAAGGAATCGGAACGAGAAGGTATGGAGGGAATATCACCAAGATATATCCAGGATAAAATCTCAAAGGCGCTTGTAAGCGATGTGAGTAGAAAGTGTGTAAACCCATTCATGGTTATAAATGAGATCGAAAGCGGTCTTGTTCATCACTCTCTTATATCGAGCGAGGCCCAGAGAAGAAGATACAGGGAGCTTCTTACTTTAGTGAGACAGGAGTATGAGGAAATAATTAAAAATGAGGTCCAGCGCGCTATCGCCGCCGACGAAGAAGCAATTGCAAGGCTTAGTGCTAACTATATTGATAATGTAAAGGCATATATCAGGAAGGAAAAGATCAAGAATCCGTTCACAGGTGAGGACGAGGAGCCAGAGGAGCGGCTTATGCGTTCTATAGAGGAGAAAATAGATATTCCTGAGTCTAGGAAGGATGATTTTAGAAGGGAGATAATGAACTATATTGCGGCGCTGGCACTTGAAGGAAAGAGATTCGACTATAAATCCAATGAAAGACTAAGGCGGGCGCTGGAACTCAAGTTATTTGAGGACCAAAAGGACTCCATTAAGCTAACGAGCCTTGTAACTAACGTTATTGATAAGGCAACACAGGAAAAAATCGAGATTGTAAAGAGCAGGTTAATTCGAGATTACGGATACTGTGAAGCTTGCTCCTCGGATGTTCTAACATATGTAGCAAGTATATTTGCGAGAGGAGATATAAAAGAGCATAGGGAACATAGGAGATAGTTTGTGGTTGATAATAAATGATCTCTATATATTCAATTTAGGCTTGAATTGACACTGATTGTCTATTAAATGTAAATGAGAGGAGGTGCAGGTGTCTCTACGAATTGAGCAGGACTGGGGGCGGTTCAGAGAAATCGTAAGAGGAAAAATCAAACAGAATCTTAGGAAGTATATAATACGATCTGAGCTAATAGGCAAAAAAGGGAAGGACATCATTAGTATTCCTGTGCCACAGATTGAGATTCCTCATTTTGTACATTCCTTTGAGAAGTCCGGGGGTGTAGGGCAGGGAGACGGGGATCTAGGAACGCCTATTGGAATAGCTGAGTATGAGGGAGATGGGCATGCAGGTAATCAACCTGGAGAGCATATACTGGAGGTTGAGATTACGCTCGAGGAGCTGGCAAGAATTTTGGGAGAGGAGCTTGAGCTTCCTAATATTGAGCCTTGTGGTAAAAAGAATATAAAATCTGTTTCCGGTAAATACACTAATATCCATACGGCTGGTCCCGAGTCCTTAAGGCATATTAAACGCACCTTCAGAGAGGCGCTAAAGCGTCAGATTATCTCTGGTTCTTATGACGCTATAAACCCTCTAATAATCCCTGTAACGGAGGATAAACGTTACAAGGCTAGAGAACCGGTTGAAGAACCGGCTTATAACGCCGCTGTTATTTATATGATGGACGTAAGCGGGTCAATGGGATCGGAGCAGAAAGAGATTGTAAGAATAGAATCATTCTGGATCGATGCTTGGCTAAAGCATGAATATAAAGATATCGAAACAAAATATATTGTGCACGATGCTGTAGCGCATGAGGTTGATCGTGACACGTTTTTCCGTGTAAGGGAAAGCGGGGGTACTATAATTTCCTCTGCATATAAACTTTGTCGAAAAGTAATGGAAGAGCGTTATCCTCAAGAAGAATGGAACCTTTATGCTTTTCATTTCTCCGACGGTGATAACTGGTCTCGTGATGACACGCATGAGTGTATTGAAATATTAGAAGAGAGCCTTCTTCCATCGGCGAATCTTTTTTGCTATGGGCAGGTTGAAAGTCCATACGGAAGCGGTCAGTTCTATTATGATTTGGAGGATCATCTTGGGGAGAAAGATAACATTGTGCTATCTAAAATACCCAATAGGGACGCGGTGTACGACTCGATAAAGAAGTTTCTAGGAAAGGGAAGATAATGATTTCTACTGAGCTTAGACGATACATAGAGGAAATAGAAAGGCGCGCGCATGAGTATGGGCTTGATTTTTTTGACGTTGTTTTTGAAGTGATTGATTTTGAAGATATGAATATGCTTGCCTCTTACGGCGGATTTCCTGTAAGGTATCCACATTGGCGTTTTGGGATGGAGTATGAAAGAATTTCAAAAAGCTACTCGTATGGCCTACATAAGATATACGAGATGGTTATAAACAATGATCCTGTTTACGCATACCTGCTTAGGGGTAATACAGATATCGACCAGAAACTGGTAATTGCCCATGTTTATGGTCATTCTGATTTCTTTAAAAATAACCTCTGGTTTTCTGTAACTAATAGGAAAATGCTTGATGAAATGGCAAACCACGCTGTAAGGATAAGCCGGTATATCGACAAATATGGCTACGAAGAGGTCGAAGGATTTATAGATATTTGCCTTTCAATCGAAGACCTTATTGATATTCATTCACCTTTTATAAAACGGCAGTTTGCAGTTAAGAGTTTTCTTGAAGATGACGAAGGTGAAAGAAAGCCAGTATCCAAGCTTAGGAGTCCTAGCGAATACTTAGAGGATTATATAAACCCCCCGGATTTTATAGAATGGCAGAAGAAGAAGTCAGAAGATGAGAAGATTAGAAAGAAAAAATTCCCTGAGTCTCCCAAGCGAGATGTACTTGTGTTTCTTCTTGAGAATGCCGAACTAGAAGAATGGCAAAGAGATGTGCTTTTTATGGTTCGGGAGGAAAGCTATTACTACGCTCCACAAATGCAGACCAAGATCATGAACGAGGGATGGGCTGCCTACTGGCATTCAAAGATACTGACTGAGAAGGTTGTCACTGATAACGAAATCATAGATTATGCGGATCATCATGCAGGAACGCTTGCTGGAAGAGCCGGGTCGCTTAATCCTTACAAGCTTGGGATGGAACTATTTAGAGACATCGAGGATAGATGGAACAGAGGGAAATTCGGAAGAGAGTATGAAGAGTGCAATGACATAGAGACAAAAAGAGCATGGGACATGAAGCTCGGGATTGGAAAAGAAAAGATATTCGAGGTAAGAAGGCTTTATAATGACGTGACTTTTATTGACGAGTTTCTTACGGAGGATTTCTCAAGGGAACACAAGCTTTTTACCTACGCTCATAACCAATCTACCGGGGCATATGAGATTGAAAGCCGTGATTTCAAAAAGATAAAAGAAAAACTACTATTCATGCTCACAAATTGCGGAAGGCCAATAATAGAGGTTATGGAAGGAAACTATATGAATCGAGGTGAGCTTTATCTTATTCATAGGCAAGAAAGCGTGGATTTGAAACTCGACTGGGCGAAGGAGGTGCTTAAGCAGATGTTTAGAGTCTGGAAACGTCCAGTTCACCTTGAGACATTAGTAGACGGAAAAGTAAGGGCATTTACGGCTGACGGTGGAAAGAAGGGAAAAGATGTAGAGGTTCAGTCTTTCTTGGTTAGATAAACTTACTCAATATTCTGTGCTTGCTCTCTCATCTTTTCGATTTCGGACCTAAGTTCTACAATAAGGTGTGAAATCTCAGCATCTTTTGATTTAGCTGATATTGTCCCGGCTTCTCTGTTCATTTCTTGTAGGAGAAAATCAAGTTCCCTACCGATTGAGTCTTCTTTATCAAAAGTCTCTTTAAACTTATTTATGTGGGCTTTAAGCCTGACCGTTTCTTCAGTTATGTCGCTTCTCTCGGTTAAAAAAGCAACTTC
>JAKEHC010000186.1 GCA_022615255.1 Candidatus Dadabacteria bacterium
ACACCGGTGATGTTTTCCACCATATTCCCCACGTTAAGATAACGAATAGCGCCAAGCCGTTCATCTATTTCTTTTGATGTTATGACTTGCTCCGGCACGTAACTGCCGACACCAGCGACCATGGAAGCGATATCGTGTTTCACACTATCACCCGTCCTTGTATTTGTTATAGTTTTCATTTAAGAGTTAATAATCTTAACTACTGTGGTTCATATTAACTTCTAGACTTAACTGTATTTTCCCCAATACTATTATAGTAAATTAAAGCAATGCATACAATAACCTAGCCTGCTACTCAAGATTTTGTGATAAAATGCGCGGAGATATAAAACATGAGGCTACGCTCAGAGCACATAATTTAACCATTATGGTATCTCTCTGCTCGAGGGTCATAAATGAATCATAAACAAGTGGGAGAATCAAGGGATTTAATAAGGTCCTTTGAGTGTATTAAATCAAAATATAAAACTAGAAAGTGGACGTCATAATGGCTACCTTAGTTACTGGAGCAACAGGATTTTTAGGCTCTCATGTCGCACGGAAACTCGTTCAAAGAGGAGAAATGGTGAGAATACTTCTAAGAAACTCCAGCAGAACCTCAAACATTGAAGATGTGGATGCTGAAAGGTTTTACGGTGACATCCTGGATATTGACTCTGTAAAAGAGGCTCTTAAGGATTGCGATACCATATATCACGTTGCTGGTCTTGTGTCATCTAAGAAAGCTGATTACAGAAGGCTTGAAGATATTAATGTGAAAGGAACAGTGAATGTGCTTTCCGCTGCTCTGGAAGCAGGAGTAAAAAAAGCCATCTATACCAGTAGCGTTGCGGCGATTGGAGTAGACCCGGGTGGAGGCATTGCTAATGAGGAGAACCCTTTCATCTTAGAACGGATGGGGATTCAATACCTAAACACTAAATACTATGCCGAAAAGGAGGCTCTAAAATTTTATGAAAGAGGTCTACCACTTGTAATTGTGAATCCTTCTATCGTCATAGGACCAGGGGATATATACCTTTCCTCTACTGCCTCTATTGTTTGGTATTGCAAGAAGAGATTTCCGGGTTTCATGGATGGCGGTGCGAATCTAGTTGATGTAGAAGATGTAGCGGAGGGACATATTTTAGCGGCAGAGAGGGGGAGGGTAGGAGAACGCTACATATTGGGTAACAAAAACTTGAGCATTAAAGAGTACTTTAGTCTACTAGAGAGGATTACAGGGATGTCAAGTCCAAAGAGGAAGGTGTCTTATTTTATGGCTCTAACAGCAGGGTTTGTTACGGAGCGGATATTAAAGGTACCTTCCCCAAGTTTTGTCTTACAGGACGTAGATTCGGCTAGAGCGGCAAGACTCTATTGGTATTTTGATAGTTCCAAGGCGGTGCGGGAGTTGGGGTTTCCTCAGACTCCGATAGAGGAAAGTTTGGAGAGAACTATAAAATGGTTTAGGGACAATGGTTACCTAGATAATTGAGATAGAATTTCCCGATGGGACCTAAATTCACTAGCACTCTAATGGAAGTTTATCTTTTGTAATTCAGGAAAAAAGAAATCAGTCCCGAAGGCGAGACACGCCTCGCACCTACCAAGTTTTATTAAAGCCTATATACTCTTTCCTTCCAGGTAACTCCACTACCGCTTGTAACTTTATAGGCGGAAGCCAGCATTATAGCTATAAAAATTGCAATTCCAATAGGAAAGGTAAAGGAATAGTAACGAGGAATAGCAAAGAGGTGTGTACAGTGCAAGCCAATGTATATAGTTAGAATTAGAAGAAAGAGGCTCTCAGCTAGTATCACAAGCCAAACGTAGCTTTTAACCCCAAAAAAGAATACCTCAAGGCACGACCATGCAAAAAGAACGGGGAAAAAAACTCCCAGTACAAACAGCATAAATACAGAAAATACCAGTTGTCCCCATTTTTTCCCAAGTCCAACGAATATGTTTTTTGTCCAACCCTCCCAGATCTCGGCAAAATTTGTATACCATTTTACTGACACGAGCTTCTCTCCTTTCATAATACGGAGTTTGTATCCAGAGCTTTTCACAAGATATGCCAATGAAAAATCCTCAACAATACTATTTCTTATCGGAGAATGTCCTCCAAGGGCTTCATAAACACCGCGTCTTATCAATATGAATCCCCCAAGCGCAGCAGCTATTTTGCTCTTAGGGTCATTAATCTTTTTTGGGGTAAAGGCATAGAAAATTGATGTAAAAATAATAGGCTGAATTATCCTTTCCCAGAAAGTTTCTAAAACGTGGAAAGGGGAAACAGATAGCATATCTATCGTGTTTTCTTGAACATATCTTATAACAGAGGTAAGCATATAGGGCTTCGACGTGATATCTGCATCTAGAAAAAGAAGCCAATCCCCATTCGCCTGCATTACCCCTTGCCAGAGTGCATGGGTTTTTCCTGTCCAGTCCTCGGGTGTAGAAGTGCCTTCTATTACCTTTAGATTAGTATGCGCTAAGGCGAGTTGGTTGAGTATGCTAAGTGTCTTGTCTTTTGACAAATCGTCAACGGCTATTACCTCTACATTTGGATAACTTTGTGAAAGCAGGCTCTCGATGCATTGCATTGCGTTTCTCTCTTCGTTTCGCATAGGGACTATGATGGAAACAAGCGGAGTGGTTCCCTCTACAGTTTTTACAATCGGCACTTCATCGAAGTTTGTCGTGACCCTCAGGAGGTTTAATAAAAATATAGTTAGGACGATAGTAAAAATGCTAATAATAACCAGGACAAGCATAGTTTTTATTATAACAGAATGAAAGGAGCCTCACTTACTTATAACCCAATAGCGTTCTAGTAGCTGACCCTTCGTCCCGCCTATAGCCTCAGAGTACCTTTCAATAGAGTTTCTCATGGCCTCCAAATCGCCAAAAAGGGAGATAAGTTGCGAGCCGTACTCAAAGACAGCCGCCAGCTTCTCACTCATTTCTGAGCTTACATCACAAATCTCTTGTGTAATTTTCTTGCCTTGCAGAATGCCACCCCGTGGTTTCGGAAGATATATTACAAACATGATGTAAAAAATAAGAAAAAGAAGGTTAATAACTCTCTGAAGTAGATTATCCTTTTTAATGAATGGCATATTAAAGATTGCCTTACATACTTGCATGATTTCTTTCATTATTGGCTTTTTCGGTGTTCTGATATTTCCTGGATTACTCTCATCTATGTTGATCCCGATTCGTTTCATTCTACATTTGAGGAGATTTGGGATAAGTACGTAAGGTAGTTCTTCGTAATAACATAGTTCGAGCTCATGTTCTACTTTAGCTTGTAAACTTGAGCCGATTTGAAAGACAATTTGGTGGTCTATATGCTGACCGACCGCTAGGGGCATATACAGCCTTTTGATATGAGTTGCGCTACATATCTTACATATATCTGAGCGAAGCGCTTCACAAAATCTTGATTCAGCGCTTGAAACGCAGACATTCGACCTGAAGAGCGCAAATGGACTTTTATATCTATACAGTGCCTCTGGGTAGTTAAGCCATAAATAATCTACACCTAGTCGTTCCATCGCCCTCTCGTCTTCACCACGCCGCATTTGAGTATTCATAAACGGCTCAAGGATTTTATCTCGAGGCTTTTTGTATTCACCTATATCACCTGTGAAGACAGTAACGACTAAAACATTTTCACCTTTGCTCCTCTGCTTTACAATTCTCCCTCCGCAGGACAGGGCTACATCATCCAGGTGGGGAGATAAGTAGATGTGCTCATATGGTTTATATATTGATTCAATGCTTGGAAGACGCATCTAGACTTCCTTCAGTGCCTGCGCGTAAATCACACACAAATAGTTTTAGGTACCATTTCTTACCCGTTAACCTTTCCCAGAGTGTGAACCTCTTAACAGCAATGAGTTTATAACCACGCTTCTGACTTAAATGAGTTGAAAAGGTATCGTCTCCCTCTTCTTCAGGAATAACACCATAGATTCCCTTAACTCTGTGCTCTATCAGTTGCTTGCGAAAGGCCATAGAAAGTCTCAGGTTGATTTTCTGACCCCTATATCCACTCTCAACATTAGAGTGGGCATGAGCGGGATATTCATCAAATGGCAGAGACGGTATCTCACGCCAGCTCCTCGTGATAATCCACCAAAGCGTCCGATAGGTTTTCATCTGTCGATACTGGAGGGTGAAGATCTTCAACAGAACCCGCAGACACATGCGTGGTAAGGTCCTGGTCACCAACACGCGAATATATCGTCGTGTGTTCTTGCATCCGAGGTAATACCCTACAACCCGCCCATTCACCTCTGCCACAAAGCATGATTCAGGTTCATAATCCATATAGTAGTCAGCGAAGAGCATGGGCAAGATCTCTTCATCCTCGAAGAAGACTGCTGTGGCTGGATTACCTCTCTGACCAGTCTGGCAACAGATGGCACGGATCTGTTCCCGGTCTTTTTCTTCAAACGGTCGCAAAACAGCCTCCAGAGATTTCGAAGTCATTTCAAAATTCTAGGGTAAAATAAATTGAGATAATGGCGTATGAAAGCCAGATCTTCATCTTTTCAGTTAGATTCAATACAATGCCCTTGGCAGAAGTTGTCGGCATATATTCAGGAATAATTAAGACCAAGCCATGTAGCATAATAGAGTTATACGGCTAATATTTTTTTA
>JAKEHC010000187.1 GCA_022615255.1 Candidatus Dadabacteria bacterium
AGAACGAAAATAAAAACTAAAAAGATACCGAGCGAGATCAGAACGAATATCCCTACTTTAAAATTTAAGACCCTTTGGTCTCTCATGAAATACCCCTTATTTTGAATCCTGCCATAAATTGGTCCTTTCTCTTACGATTATCACAGCAAAAAATTTTTCGATAATTTAAATTATAATTTGAAATTGACAATTTCTCAAAAGATATGATAATTTTGATTCGTTTAAATAGTGAACCGTGGTTCGTGATACGTGAATTACGGATCTTGTATCGAACCACGAACCACCAGTCACGAACCACAAAATATGACTACTAACAAAGGGGTAACTAAAAATGAAAAAAGCTGAGAGAGCCATTATAAGCGTGTGGAAAAAAGAAGGAATAGGGAAATTCTCTAAAGAGCTTAAGGAATTTGGCATTGAAATACTTTCAACAGGAGGCACAGCAAAGACCATTCGAGACGCAGGAGTTGAAGTAACTGAAATCTCAGACTATACCAAGTCCCCTGAGCTTCTAGGAGGGAGGGTTAAGACCCTACATCCCAAAATCCATGCCGGCATTCTCGCCGTGCGAGATGACGAGGCGCACCTGAAAGATATGGAACAACAAGGAGTTAAGCCTATAGACATAGTAGTTGTGAATTTCTACCCTTTTGAGGATGTAATTAAAAATGAAGATGTAGCTCTAGGTGAGGCAATTGAAAACATTGATATCGGTGGTCCAACTCTTCTTCGCGCGGCAGGGAAGAATTATAAACACGTCACAGTCGTGGCTTACCCTGAAGATTATAAAAACGTTATAGAAGAGCTAAAAAGAAATAAAGGCTCAATATCCGTCGAAAAGAACCTACACCTGGCTCAAAGGGCATTCTCTTACGTAGCGCAATATGATGCCGCAATCTCAAACTATATGAGCTCTCTCGAAGACGGGAAAAGAACAACATTCCCACAAAGCTTGACAATGCATTTTGAAAAAAAGATGAAGCTTAGATACGGTGAGAACCCTCATCAAGAGGGCGCATTTTATGTCCAGCCCGGTATAGACGAGCCCTGCGTTTCAAATGCGATACAGCTTCAAGGAAAAGAGCTTTCGCTTAATAACATTTATGACACGGATGCGGCGCTAGAAGCGGTAAAAGAGTTCTCAGAAACCGCTTGTGTCATAGTAAAGCACAATAATCCCTGTGGAGCTGCCACCGCTGAAAGCCCTCACGGGGCATTCCTGAAAGCAAGGGAATGCGACCCGGAAAGCGCCTTTGGAGGGATCGTCGCTTTTAACACCGAGGTTGATGAGACTGTCGCATCAGAGCTTAGCGCCATGTTTCTTGAGGTTGTTGTTGCGCCAGGCTACACAGAGAAAGCCCTTAGCTTACTTTCGACCAAACAGAATCTAAGGATTATGAGGACCTCCAATCTAACAAAAAAACCAAGGAGCAGGCTTGATATTAAGAAGGTGGTGGGTGGTGCTCTAATGCAGGATAGCGACCTTAGGGCTGATGAAGATTTTATCAACTTTAAGGTCGTGACAAAACGCGAGCCCACCGACGAAGAACTCCTTGCGCTTAGCTTCGCTTGGAAGATATGCAAGCATGTTAAATCTAATGCCATAGTATTTGCGCGAGAGGGACAAACCATTGGCATAGGCGCAGGACAGATGAGCCGTATTGACTCGGTTAGAATAGCAACTATGAAATCGAGAATGCCGACAAATGGGGCGGTGCTTGCATCCGACGCATTTTTCCCCTTTCGAGATGGCATTGATGAGGCAGCCAAGTCTGGAATCACCGCTATAGTCCAGCCCGGCGGTTCCTTAAGGGACAAAGAAGCGATAGCCGCCGCAGATGAGCACGGAATTGCAATGATATTCACAGGCGTAAGACATTTTAGGCATTGATTTCAACCGATATCTCAAGCCGTTTGACCAAGTTTCCTTTCAGATTTATACTTAATTTATCAGTAAATGAGAGTCACCGTCTATTACGATTATATATGCCCATACTGTTTCCTTGGGACAAAACGGATAGAGAGATTAACAGAAGAGTTTGACATAACTGTCGAGTGGAGGGGGATTGAGATTCACCCTGAAATCCCGCCCGAGGGAGTAAAGCGAGCAAAAACCCTCAGGTTCAACCAGGTATTGCCTAACATAAAGGAGATGGGTCAAGAGGACAATCTAGATATAAAGCTCCCCGGTATAGTGGCAAACTCAAGGCTAAGCCTAGAGGCTTCAGAGTTTGCTAAATCAAAGGATAGCTTCAGAGGGTTTCATAATGGCGTTTATGAAGCATATTTTCAGGATGGAGAAAATATAGGCAGCATTGATGTAATCCTAAATATAGGAGAGAAAACAGGTCTTGAGGTCAATGAACTAGAACGGTGCCTGAAGAATAGAACCATGCTTAAAAGGATTGAAGAAAACAGGCGAGATGCGGAAAAGGATCAGGTTTTGGGTGTCCCGACCATTCTTTTTGGAGGGTTCGGGGTGCATGGAGTGCAGTCATTAGATACGTTCAGAAAGATTATAAATAGGGTGATTGAGAGGAGCTAACACCATCTCTAAGTACAATAGCCCTTCTATTATGCATATAAAGTCATCATAAATGGAAAACACTAAATTAATACCATCTACTGAGACTATAAAACCCAGTCCCGGATACACGCTCATTGTGCGCTGTGTTATTCAAAATAAGGTCGGGATGCTGGGTAGGGTTACAACAGCCATTGGCGAGGCTGGAGGCGATATAGGTGCGGTAGACCTGGTAGAGTTTCAAAAGGATAAATTCATAAGAGATATAACCATAAGGGCAAGAAACGAAGAGCATGGACAGCAGATAGTTGATCGTTTAAAAAAGGTCCAAGGCTTAGAAATCGCCGGTGTATCAGATAGAACCTTCCTCCTGCATATAGGAGGGAAGATCCAGGTAAGAAGTAAGATACGGTTAACAAACAGATACGACCTGTCTATGGCTTATACCCCTGGAGTAGCCCGGGTTTCAATGGCAATCCATGATGACCCAAGGAAGGTCTTTCAACTTACAATAAAGAAAAATACACTCGCAATCGTGACCGATGGCACAGCGGTTCTCGGCTTAGGAGACGTCGGTCCTGAAGCCGCTCTACCCGTTATGGAAGGCAAGGCTATGATATTTAAAGAATTTGCCGAGGTTGATGCATTTCCAATCTGTCTTGCAACCAAGGATGTAGATGAGATTGTAAGGACCGTAAAGATAATATCCCCCGCTTTCGGGGGCATAAACCTTGAGGATATCTCCTCGCCCAGATGCTTCGAGATTGAGGAAAGATTGAAGATGGAGCTCGAGGATATACCTGTAATCCATGACGACCAGCACTGTACTGCTATAGTTGTCCTTGCCGCGCTCCTGAACTCACTTAAGATAGTAAAGAAAGAGTTGAGTGACTTAAAAGTCGTAGTAACCGGCGTTGGAGCAGCCGGTGTAGGAACAACAAAGCTTCTACTTAAAGCCGGCATCAAAAATATAATAGGATCAGACACATACGGAGCTATATACAGAGGAATGAAGGAAGGAATGAACCCGATAAGGGAATGGTATGCGGAGCAGACAAACCCAAACAACCTTAAAGGCAGCCTGAGCAATATTATAGAGGGCGCTGATGTATTCATAGGGGTTTCCGCCCCGGGCGTGCTTAAGCCCGAATATATTCGGAAGATGAACCGTGACCCAATAGTCTTCGCTCTGGCTAACCCCGTTCCAGAAATTATGCCTGAGGAGGCGGAGCCATATGCAAGGATAATTGCTACTGGAAGGTCTGATTATACAAATCAGATCAATAATGCACTCTGCTTTCCCGGACTCTTTAGGGGAGTGCTAGACTGCAGGGCGCATGAGATAAACGATGAGATGAAGATAGCCGCCGCAAAGGCTATCGCCTCAGTTGTTGCAGCAAAAGAGCTCTCTGAGGAATATATAGTTCCTAGTATATTCAACAAAAAGGTTGTAAAGGTTGTAGCTAAGGAAGTGGTAAAAGCCGCTAATAAAACAAACGCCGCCAGAAGGCAGAGGGTTCCAGTCTCGGTTTACCACGTTTGATAATCCTTCTCGCTAATTTAATGAATGTCAGTCATCCGTCAATTATTTGTTTATAATAATCTTTATTACTCTCTTTGGAGTTTATTTTATTTTCTATGTCAGATTCCCATTTTAATGGGTTTTTGACAACATATTCCCGAATATTGTTCAACGTTTTTTCATTTCTGATGATATGATCATAGAAGGATTTATGCCATTTGAAACAAAAATCGTTTTGTAATGAATTGATTTCTCGCGTCACAGATGATTTGTATTGCTGAATTATTCTAGACAATAGCATCTTTGTCCTATTTTGTAGGGAACGCATATATGCGTTCCCTACAATAATTACAATACCATGAATATGATTGGGCATCACAATAAATTCATCCAAGCCAACATTTTTAAAATGTTTTGGTATTTCCACCCAAAAATTCTTAGCAACTTCTCCAAACCCATTCAAAATCACTTTCCCACTCTCGATTTTTCCAAACCATTCTTCCCTATTTTTCGTGCATACCGTTACAAAATAATAACCGCATTGAGAATAATCGTAATTTTCTAATCTGTTTAATTTTCTTTCTTTCATTATTATTCAAGGTTTGTGCTTTGGATATAAAAACCTGGGTTTCCTAGAACTCTCTAAGTCACAAATAAAAAACCCCTTCTCTTACATAAAGTAAGAAAAGGGGTTAAGCTTCTTTATTAAAGAGTGGGAGACCCATCGGATCTCCCCTCTGTCATATATCTTATTTAAAGAACTGGTCTATATAGACTAAGACCCTTCCCTGGAATGCAAATGCAATGTCTTCTGCGTTACCGCAACCGCCAGCTGGGCAATCACCACCAGCAGCATTCACAGCAGCCGCACCCTGTTGCTCCAGTAGGTCCTTTAAACCGCCCGAATTAATCACAATGCTTCCAATAAGGTCGAAGTTAACGCCTGGAGTAACCTCGATGCTTATCGTCTCTTCTATTTCTGTTCCGAGGTACCTGTCTACATTCTGGCCTACAACCAGAGGAGAATCTGTCTCATCGTTCCATGCAAAAAGAGCCTGAGTCGTAGAGGTAACATGGTCGAGAAGCTTCACTGTTCCCCACACCCTTGCATAGAAGGCGTTGATAACGCTGCCCTCAATCTGGTAGATGGTAGGTATCATGTGCTTGAAAAGAAGGTTATCTATATTGTAGGCTGGGTTAAATACTAGCCCTCCAGGACCCTCGTTGCCTCCATCTATGCTGTCGTTTGACTTATCGCCGCCCTGTGCCCATCCAAACTCGCCAGCAATAATCTTAACTGGCCATCCCGGATAGAACTCTAAACGACCGGCAACGAGTATATTGTTATCTATATCTATATCAGGAGCGCCATCTACAGTTAATTCCC
>JAKEHC010000036.1 GCA_022615255.1 Candidatus Dadabacteria bacterium
CAAGGCCTTGGTGGTGATGATGTTGGCATTGTTGGTGACGGTTACCACATCGGTGTTGGTCTGCGCCGTGGCGGCGGTATCTTTATGAATGCCGGAGCAAACGATGGAGAGATAAAAGACGTTGTAGATAATGTCTGGGTTTGGCTGAATGGGAAAGAGATTTCGATATCTAGGGATGAATTAAGATTCGAATACCGTAAATGCTTTCTTCCTCAAGGGAGTGTTGTTACAAAAGCGCTTTTCAGTCTAATTCCCGGCAATAGAAAGGAAAGTGAAAAGAGGGTTAAGGATCACCTGGATAATAGAAGTAAAACACAGCCTATTACAATGTCGAATTCCGGCTCCATATTTAAAAACCCACCTGAAATCCCTGCAGGAATGCTTTTAGAACAACTTGGTTTTAAGGGATATCAGATTGGTAGAGCAAGGTTTTCTGAGCTTCATGCAAACTTTATTGTAAACTCAGGTGGTGCAAGCGCATCTGATGTATTAAAACTCATAAATGAGGCAAGGAAAGAGGCCCTTATAAAAAGTGGCGTGCTCCTAGAAACTGAGGTCAAAATCATAGGATTAGAGAAAAGGTGATAGGAAAAGGCAAATTATTTCTTACATTATTTCTTCTAGGTTTTCTATTCAGCGCTTTTTTTCTCGCTGTTTCTCGTCTCGATTTTTTTATAATAAAAAAGATTGAAGTAACGGGATCAAAAAGGATTTCTCAGAAAGAGATTCTAAAAAGGTCTGGGCTTCGACAGGGAGTCAACATGTTTTCATTCTTCGAAAGCTCAGCAATAAAGGAGATACTTAAAAATCCCTGGATTACCAGCGCCCATATTAAAAGAGAGTTGCCTGGAAGGGTTATAATTGAAATAAAAGAAGTAGAGCCCTTCTGTCTTGTTCTTATGGATGATGGCGAGATTTATTATATGAGCAGAACTGGTGAGAAACTAGGAGGTGCCAATTTTGAAGAGGGACTTGATTTTCCAGTTCTAACTGGTGAAGTTATAATGAGTTCCGATCTTATAGCAGGTGCTTTAGAAATCTTAAAACTCTCTCTCGGAAGCCCTACTCTAAATTGGAAAGAGATATCAGAAATCAACCTGAATCCAGTCTATGGACTAACCGTTCTTACTACTGATGGACGACGGATTGATTTTGGGGAGAGTGCCATAGCAGATAAGTGGTACAAGGTAGAGAAGATAATATCACACGCAAGAGGAATTAATCTGACTGAAAAATACATAAATATAAGTTCAGGGAAAATGGGTGTCGTGGATTTTAAACTTTAGTATATTGCTATGTATTCATCTCTCTCTGTATTATGACCCTAAGATCAACGGCACTCATAACATAGAAGTGAATAAAACATAAGGAGAGGTGGATGGGTAAAGAATCCAGCTTAATTGTAGGCTTGGATATTGGAACCACAAAGGTTTGCGCTATAGTGGGAGAACCCATTTATCCAAATGGACTTGATATTATAGGAGTTGGGACTTATCCCTCATTTGGCCTTAAAAGGGGAGTCGTTGTAAATATAGACAATACGGTTCAGTCCATAAAGCACGCTGTTGAAGAAGCCGAACATATGGCAGGATGTGAGATAAGAACGGTTTTTGTAGGGATTGCTGGGGGGCATATAAAAGGGATGGGCGGGCACGGTATGATCTCCATTAGAAATCGTGAGGTCTCGAAACGTGATGTTGATCGCGTTATTGAATCGGCAAGCGCGCTTTCCATACCAGCAGATAGAGAAATCATTCATGTCATTCCTCAAGAATTCAACGTTGATGGGCAGGGTGGCATAAACGATCCGGTGGGAATCTATGGAATTAAGCTTGAGACTAAGGTACATATCGTTACCGGACAGGTTACGGCAGCGCAAAACCTTGTAAAGTGTATACACCGCGCAGGTATGGATGTGGCAGATGTTATATTAGAGCAACTTGCATCGAGCGAAGCTGTGCTAACGCCGGATGAAAAAGAAATCGGGGTGGTGCTTATTGATTGTGGCGGGGGAACAACTGATATTGCAATTTTTGTAGGAGGGAGTATAAGATATACAGAGAATCTCACTCTCGGAGGTGATCACATAGATAGGGATATTGGCGTTGGTCTCTCCACTCCCTTAGCAGAGGCTAGAAAAGTAAAAGAAAAACATGGTTCGGCATACGCAGATGCTGTTTCACCAGATGAGACAATAGATGTGGTTAGCGTAGGAGGGAGGCGTTCTAGAACTATTCCTAGAAAAGAACTCGCTATGATAATCGAGCCGAGGATGGAAGAGATCTTCAGCCTCGTCAGAAGAGAAATAATAAAATCCGGTTATCAAGATTTTCTTCCTGCAGGAGCTGTAATTACAGGAGGAACTGTAATAATGGACGACACTGTTGAACTCGCTGAAAAAATCCTCGGAATGCCGGTAAGGAGAGGCCTCCCAACCGAGGTTGGAGGACTAAAAGACGTAGTAGCAAACCCCGTATATTCCACCGGTGTTGGACTAGTTCTATATGGTAATAGGTATAAAGGGGATAAAAAGCTACGAATCCGTGATGAAAATGTTTTCAAAAAGGTATTTGAAAGTATGAAGAACTGGTTTCAAGAATTTTTTTAGGTTAAAATAAAGTCAAAATAGAAGGAGGGGTAAAAGTTATGGCAAACTTTGAACTGGAGGATACAGCATTAGAACAAAGAGCAAAGATAAAGGTGATGGGTATTGGAGGAGCCGGGGGAAACGCCGTAAACACCATGATTGAGAAGAATCTTGGTGGAGTTGAATTCATAGTTGCAAATACAGATTCGCAGGATTTAAAGAAGTCTCGTGCCTCAACTAAGCTCCAAATCGGTTCTAGAATAACAAAAGGACTCGGCGTCGGTGGTAATCCCATGCTTGGGAAAGAGGCTGCTCTCGAGGATCAAACTAAGATCTTAGAGTTGCTAGAGGGTGCAGATATGATCTTTATCACAGCCGGCATGGGAGGCGGCACGGGAACCGGCGCTTCTCCTGTTGTGGCGCGTGCGGCGAAAGAAATCGGTGCGCTCACAGTTGGAGTAGTAACAAGACCATTCAGCTTTGAGGGCCCTAGGAGACACAGACAGGCTTTAGAAGGCTTAGAAAACCTTGAGAAAGAAGTAGATACACTAATCGTAATTCCGAATGATAGGCTAGCCGTCGTACAGAAGATAGGGATAATTGAAGCCTTCAAAAAAGCAGATGAGGTTCTTTACCAAGCCGTTCGAGGTATATCAGATATAATTACAGGAACGGGTTATATTAACGTTGATTTTGCCGATGTGAAGAGTGTAATGGGCGAGGATGGTGGAAAGGCGCTCATGGGAACTGGATACTCAGAGGGAAGCGGAAGGGCTCAAGAAGCGGCAGAGAATGCAATAACAAGCCTACTACTAGAAGATATCTCAATCGATGGGGCAAGGGGGATACTTATAAATGTCACGGCTTCACCTGACTTTAGGATAGAAGAGCTAAACGAAGCATGCGGCTACATAAGGGAGCGTGCACACGAAGAAGTAAATCTTATCTTTGGACTGGTCCTTGATGATAAGATGAAAGACGCTGTGCGAATTACGGTGATTGCAACCGGCATTCAAAGTAAGAAAGCTGAAGGTAAGATAACAGAGGATGCACCACTCAAGGAAGTAGTCACTAAGCTTCCTTCCGCCGTTGAAGAAGTAAGCGATGAATTTGAAATACCGGCTTTTATAAGAAGGCGAACCGTTAGGGATAGGAAGTGATAAATCTTTCGAACCCTATAATTGAGTCTAATTCAGTTATTGTTAGCTCGGGAAGTGGTTTGACCAAGTTATATTTTAATACTATTGAGGAACTTTATTGGTAAGCAGCAATCGCCATAAACAAGGCTAAGTTGAACGCTAATTAGGCATAGTGTGATTCTCCTCCCAGGAGGATGTTTGAATGGATCCATCCATGCGTTTTCTCATGAATAAACCCAATGTGATATACGAGGTCTTTGAAGACGAAGTTGTAATAATTAATCTTGGTAGCGGTAGTTATTACAGTGTAGACAAAGTCGGTGCCGAGGTTTGGCGCTTCATCGTAAA
>JAKEHC010000188.1 GCA_022615255.1 Candidatus Dadabacteria bacterium
CACCCTTACTTAAAAGAATCTATTCCATTTTTCTCTCCGTTATAGTCTTATATTTAATTTATACGAGCGGCTTTCAGGGCTTCAGTTGGTATTCGTTCCTTGCAGCTCTCCTTTTGATTATTTCCATCATTCATAGATTATCGGGCTTCATAAAATACAGAACCGGTTCAAGCTTAATAGAAAGGTTAGAGGTTGCACTGCTACTAACCCTGTTTTTTGAAGCACTATTTGAATCATTCGGTAGAGAGCTTTTCCCCCTTCTATACGTTTTGACCCCGATTTTCTTCGCCTATCTTGGATGGCGAGAAGCCTTGTTTTCACTTGCCCTCATAATCATTATAGAGGCTACGACTGGCTCAAAAGCAATTGAGAGCATCCCTGAGCTATCCATACTTTTGATCTCAACGTTTGGCCTCGGTTATTTAATTAAAAGAAATGAGAATTTTAAGGATGTGAAAAAACATCTAATGAGTATTATTGAAGGTACGTCAAAAAGGATTTTTACACCCGATAGAGCAAAAGAAACATTGGAGCTGACTCAGCCTCCCCCTATCTTTGATAAAAAACTCAAAAGCGACATAAGAAACTCAATTGAGCTATTAAACGGGCTTTTGTCCCCCCACAGTGCTTTACTTTATATTAAGGGTAAAGATGAGTTATTCGTAATTACAGACTTCATATCAGAAAGCGACAAATATATAGATGGAAGCCAGATGGTGCATATTCGTGGAGGGTATCTCGGATGGGTGTTAAAGACAAAAACACCCATCATGGTGGGTGAGATTAAAAACCATAGGGAAAACCTGATTTACTATACAAAAATTATCCCCGTTAAATCAATCCTTGCAGTTCCTATTATTCTCAAAGAGGAGGAAGACACACCGACAACCGAGGATGATGTAATCGGCATACTTGTAGCAGACAGCCTTAAGGAAGACGCATTTCAAGAGAAGGATAAGCAGATTGCTATGCTCTTATCAAACAGGATAGCTGATACGCTGATTAGATACCGACTGGCTGAGAAGGTTCAACTGAGTATTGAGGGACAAACCTCCTTTTATGATTACGCTCATAAGCTTAGTTCTACCCTAGAGCTTGATACCATATTAAACCATGCAATTACATCTCTAGGTGAGGCTATAGAATCTGATATTATCGGGCTAACGTTAATAGATAGTGAAACAAACACTAGCATCCTAATGCGAACTGGGCTAGAAAGACGAATTGAAATAGAGGGGAAGACAATACAGAATCAAAATACCCTGGTAGGATTAGTCAGTGAGACCCAAAAATATTTCTACTCCGATGACCTTTCGGCAAGGGAAAAGTATAGAACAGTATTTGGCAGGGAAATAGATTTTGCCTGGGGAATCAATAAAATTAAGTCAATCTTTATTTACCCCCTTAAAGAGCCTACAACGCCGATAAATCAAGAGGGCGAAAACACAATCGGATGCATTATAATGGGAAGAAAAGGAGATAAGGCGTTCACCAAAGAGGAGAGGAGCCTAATAGAGACTATGAGCAAAGAAGCTGCCAACTCCATCTCAAACTCCCTTACCTATCTTAGGGCAAAAGAGCTATCGATAAGAGATGGTTTAACAGGGCTTTACAATCGCAGATACTTTCAGGAAAGGCTAGCCCAAGAAATTGCGCGTGCAGATAGATTTCCCGAAAAGCTATCCCTTGTTTTAATGGACGTGGATAATTTTAAGCATATTAACGACACCTACGGTCATGAAGCAGGAGATTTGATTCTGATATCCCTTGCCCAGTTGATTTCAGAATCGCTTAGACGCATAGATATTGCAGCGAGGTATGGCGGTGATGAATTCGCAATACTGCTTTTACACACAAATGAAAAGGGATCAAAGACCCTAGGAGAAAAGATAAAGCACAAGGTTGAGCAATCTCAACTGAAATTCGAGGGAAGAGAGCTCAGTGTTACCGTAAGCCTGGGAATTGCAACGTCCCCGGAGACGGAGCCAACAATGGATGACTTAATTCAGAGGGCAGACCGTGCGCTCTATCAGGCAAAACGCCTGGGAAAAAATAGAACCCTACATTATGTAGACATCGCCGAGGAGGCGGCGAAGTAGCTTAAGATGAAAGTCTTTTTAAATAATAAAAAACCCTTGATGTTTATTCATGAGATAAATAATTGGAGCTTGTCTAGAACAGGGTTAACTATATTTGAGAATCATCCTGGGCGGATTTATTATTTGGAAGTTGATTTAAAATAACACTAATCAAAACATTCGTTCTGAGCTTGTTCAAAAGAGAACAGCCCCAATCATACTATAAATCAAACAGTTGAAGACGGGATTATTATAGAACAGGACAAGCGCAGTGCAATGCACCCATTAAGAGGCGGGTGTACTTCACACACTTCGAGAATGGTCAACCCCTGTCGAAGCGCCCTTGCTTTGTATAGTGGGGATAGTTAGACCGGAAAACCTGCCCTAAAGGCATAGCCGAAGCAACACTAATTCTGTAGGAGCGCTATCCTGGCGCGACGAATTCGCGGCTAGATACGTGAGATAAAGCACGTGAGATATATTAAAAAGTATCTCACGTATCTAGAAGCCGCTCCTACAGAAATATCCCACATGGATTCCCTATGGAGACCTAAAGGTCTCCGCTACATTTAACTTTGCCTCACGTTAATGTAGAGACATGCCATGGCATGTCTCTACATGAGTAGGATAAGAACAATGCAGACTGAACAGTTCCTTCGACAGTTTGGCAAGGCTACAGGACATGTCTGGCGCGAGTTATCGCGGCTATTAGCCGCTTCTACATAACCGAGAACCCCGGTATCAAATGATCAAATATTCAAATCACCAAATGACCAATCACGGGCATAG
>JAKEHC010000037.1 GCA_022615255.1 Candidatus Dadabacteria bacterium
CCCTCATACTTTCTGACGTCGCAGGCGACAGGCTTGACGCGATTGCTTCAGGTCCCACAGTCCCTGATCCCACAACATTTGAAGAGGCATGGCGCGTCATAGAGGAGCTCAGGCTTGAGCATAAAATCCCTCCTCAGGTGGTTATACACCTTGAAGAGGGAAGGGAGGGAAACGTTCCGGAAACGCTTAAAAGGGAGGAGCTTAGAAGCGATCTGGTTCAAACTGTCATTGTAGGGAATAACCTTAAATCGCTTGTAGCGGCTGAGAGAAGGGCGAGAGAGCTCGGATACAATACGATTCTCCTTTCTTCCCAGATACAGGGTGAATCAAGAGAGGTCGCAAAGGTGATAGCGGCGATTGCGCTCGATATAGAAAGGTCCGATATCCCGGTGAAAAAACCCGCCTGCCTGATCTTCGGAGGGGAGACTACCGTAACCGTAACCGGAGAGGGGAGAGGGGGAAGAAACACGGAGACCTCCCTTGCATTCTCAATGGAAATAATGGGACATGAACAAATACTGGGTCTTTTCTGCGGCACCGACGGGATAGACGGTCCAACTGATGCGGCAGGGGCGATCTCGGATGGGACAACAAGATTACGCGCAAGGAAGATAAAGCTGAGCGCCAGGGAGTCGCTCAGTCAAAACGATTCTTACACATTCTTTGAGAGATTGGGAGACCTGATTAAAACAGGTTCAACCGGCACAAACGTCATGGACATCGGCGTTGTGTTAGTGGAATAGAAGTGGATTGTAGAGACGACCCGCGGGGTGGTCTCTACTTTAGCGGAAATGAGATACGCAATAATCTCTGATATCCATTCAAACCTCGAAGCCCTGAAAAGGGTGCTGGAAGAGATAGATAGACTCGGTGTTGATAAAACAGTCTGCCTTGGAGATATCGTAGGCTACGGGGGGAACCCGAATGAATGCGTAGAGGTAATCAAGGAAAGAAACGTAGAATCCATAATTGGAAATCACGATAAGGTCGCTTGCGGGAAAGAGGAGCCCTACAATTTCAACCCAGTGGCAAGAGCGGCAGCCCTCTGGACAAGAAAAGAGCTTACACCCGACAATAGAGAGTTTTTAAATAACCTCCCGGATACGAGATTCCTTGATGATTTTCTTATGGTTCACGGCGCTGTATCGGATCCTGATTTATACATAGTGTCATCATATGACGCCCTGATGGAATTCAGGCTGATGAAAAAAAATTCCGTTTGCTTTTTCGGTCATACACACGTGAGAACCTGCTACACTCTTTTAAACGATGATGTGAGACAGTCATTTGACCACGAGCTTAGGATAGAACCGGATTATAAATACCTGATAAATCCCGGAAGCGTAGGGCAGCCGAGGGATAGAGACCCTCGTGCCTCTTTCTTAATCTTTGATAAAAAAGAAGGGTCGGTGAAATTCATAAGGCTTGAATACGATATAGAGAAAGCCCAGAGAAAAATAATAGAAGCGGGGCTTGATAGAAGGCTCGCTGACAGATTGTCTAGCGGATGGTGAATCTCCATTGCGATTAATCGGCTGGAGACTGCCTGCCCTGAGATTTTGAGCTTAATAACCTGACCTACGATTAAATCGATTCATACTTTTAAATATTCACTATATTTAGTGTAAAATCTTGAAGGTTTGTCACCTTTGTATTAACTTTAAGATGCGATGGCAATATCGTCAAAACCACTGCCACAAAATATAGATGCCGAGCAGGCTGTGCTGGGTGGCGTGCTTATAGAAGGCAGCGCTATAAACCAGATCCTAGAGATTCTAACGTCTGAGGATTTCTATAGGGAATCGCATAGAAAGATATTTGATGCAATGATTGAGCTTGATAAAGACAGCAAGCCCATAGATATACTCACCCTTTTTGATTACCTGAAATCACAGGGACAACTTCTAGAAGAAGTAGGGGGGAGTAGCTACCTTACATACCTCACACAGGTTGTTCCTTCTACTGCAAACGTGGAATATTACGCAAGACTTGTAAAGGAAAAGTCTATCCTAAGGAAGCTTGTCATATCGGCAACGGACATTGCAATGCGGGGCTACGAAGAGGGCATAAACGCTGAGGAGGCTGTTGACCAAGCAGAGCAGGCAATACTTGATATCGCGCAGCACAAAGTAAAACCGAGCTTTTATGATAGCAGGGAGCTTTCGGCAAAAGCCCTTCAGATAATAGAAACCCTATATGAGAGAAAAGAGCTTATCACAGGCATCTCGACCGGGTTTGAAAAACTGGATCACATGACAGCCGGGCTCCAGCCAGCCGATCTAATAATAGTAGCGGCAAGGCCGGGTCTTGGTAAAACGTCTTTCTGCCTTAATATAGCCACACATGCCGCCATAGAGAGTAGAAGCCCTGTGGGAATATTTTCACTCGAGATGACAAAAGAACAGCTTATGCTGAGGATGCTTTCAAGCAGGGCAAAGGTAAACTATTCGAACGTAAGAAGTGGATGGATCAAAGACGAGGACCTGACGAAGCTCGTGCATGCGGCTGATATCTTCGGCAAGGCAAAAATCTACGTTGATGATACCCCTGCGATCAGCGTGCTTGAGCTCCGTGCAAAAGCAAGAAGGCAGAAAAGAGAAAAAGGGCTTGAGCTCGTCATCATAGACTATCTTCAGCTCATGCGCGGAGGCGGAAAAGCCGAGACGAGAGAGCGCGAGATCGCTGAAATCTCAGGCTCACTTAAAGCCCTTGCGAAGGAGCTCGGCATCCCGGTGATAGCCGTCTCACAGCTCAGCCGCCAGACAGAAGCGCGCGCCGATAAACGCCCTCAGCTCGCCGACCTCCGTGAAAGCGGCGCACTGGAGCAGGACGCCGACGTGGTTATCTTCATACACAGAGCAGATGCATACAAAAAGAACGCTGATGAGAAGGACGGCATCGCCGAAATAATTATCGGAAAGCAAAGAAACGGTCCGACAGGGGTGGCGAAGCTTGTTTTTTTGGATAAGCTCGGCGTGCCGAGTTTTGAAAATCCTGCCGAAGAGTACGAAGGGATATTCTAACCCAAATAATGCGTGAGAGAATAGCAAAGTAAAAAATTTCGTGCATAATATGGTATTATATTTTTTACCGAGATTATAAGGAGGAGACAATGAATACATCACGTCGAATAATAGCGTTAATCGTGGCAGTCGGGATGAGCTTGATGGGTTGGACCTTTGCGCAAGCACAAGAGGCTGAGCATATCATGCTCAAACCGGGTGATATAAAGTGGACTGACGCACCGCCGTCGATGCCGCCTGGCGCGCAAGTCGCTGTGATTGAAGGGGACTTGAAAAAAGCTGAGCCCTTCACGTTCCGCCTTAAACTTCCCGCTAAGTACACGATAGCACCGCACACACATCCTACTATAGAACACGTGACTGTGATCTCCGGAACCTTCTATATGGGAGCAGGGGATAAAATTGATAAGGATAAAGCCGTAGCCTTGACTCCCGGAAGTTTCGCAGTGTTTCAACCGGGGCACAGCATGTTCACCTGGACTCAGGAGGAAACCGTAGTTCAAGTGTATGGGGTTGGTCCGTGGGGGATAAATTACATTAACCCGGCTGACGATCCAAGGAAGAAATAACAAGTTAAAGTAAGCATTTCCGTTGCAACCTGGGAATGAAGCCCGGGCAATTTTAAGGTTTAGTTTCCTTACGCCAAATACGATGTAACCCCAATGGCTTATTCGAAGCGGTTAACCTCTTTTAATCAGCGCCTCATTCATACTTCCGCTTCTGTACCCATCTATATCAATCGTGACGTAAGTAAAACCGAGTTCCTTCAAGCGTCTAGAAATCTTCTCTCTTAGATCGCGGCTCAGAATCCTTTCAAACTCGCTTTCATCAACTTCAATCCTAGCAATCTTTTCATGGTACCTAACCCGAAATTGTCTTAGCCCCAGTTGCCTTAAAAATAGCTCGGAGAGGGCGATAGTTTTGAGCCTATCCTCCGTGACTTCAGTGCCATAAGGGATTCTCGAGGAAAGACATGCCATCTGGGGTTTATCCCATGTGGAAAGCCCCATACTTCGGCTCAAATAACGAATCTCTTCTTTATTAAGCCCTGCCTCAAGAAGAGGCGCCCTCGCTCCCATTTCCTTTGCGGCATCCATGCCCGGTCTAAAATCTCCGAGATCGGAAAGGGTAGCGCCGTAGACTACATTCCTGATTCTTAGCTCGTTTGCCTTTGCGAAACAGATATTGAAAAGCTCCGTCTTACAAAAAAAGCATCTTTTAGGGGAATTCTCCTGATACCCGGGAATATCGAGCTCATTAGAGCTTTCGGTGATAAGCCTTGCGCCTATGTTTTTTGCAAGCTCCCTCGCCTCCTCAAGCTCGAAGGCGGGATAGGAAGGGGAAATTGCAGTGAGGGCTACTGCATTTTCACCAAGCACGTCGTATGAGATTTTGAGCAGGAAGGTGCTGTCAACCCCGCCTGAGAAGGCGACTATAACGGAGTCTAAACCCTTTATTATCTCTTTTAACCTATCTAGCTTTCCTTCGATCTCATTTTTCATTTGTAACCTAATTCTAAACAAATCAAGATAATATGTCCATAAAACTGGGAAATGGTAATGTAGCGGCGACCTTCAGGTCGCCATGAAGAAAAATGTGGAAGGCTAAAGCCTTCCGCTACATAAAGGTCACATTTTCCCTATGTTTTATCCAAAGTTATGAATTTTGTTAGACATCAACTCGTCATGCAATGCAAGCTATTATGGCGCTTCAAAATAATAAAAACGTATACGTTTGACACCCATATGCCACTCATGTGAAACTTATCTTAGTGGAGATGAACAAATCTATAATCACCAAAAAACTCGAGGCTATTGTTGGGAAAGGAAATGTTCTATCCCAGGAAGAAGATACTATTGTTTATGAGCAGGACGCGTTTGTCATGAGGGCGACTCCAGATTTTGTGGTTTTTCCATCTGGAACCTCGGACGTCTCAGAGATAGTAAAACTGGCGAATAGAGAAGGAATACCAATCGTCCCACGAGGTGCAGGGACTGGAATAAGCGGGGGCGCAATCCCGGTATCGGGCGGGATTATGATCTCACTTACAAAGATGAATAAGATCCTTGAGATAGATATAAAAAACCGTCTTGCAGTTGTTGAGCCGGGGGTGGTGAATCTAGAGCTTACTAAAGCGGTGTCCCCATATGACCTTTTTTATGCACCTGACCCTTCAAGCCAGATGGTATGCACGCTCGGGGGAAACGTCGCAGAAAACGCAGGCGGTATACACTGCGTCGCATACGGTGTTACAACAAACCATGTATTGGGGCTTCAGGTAGTTCTGCCTGACGGCGAGGTTGTAGAGCTTGGAGGAAAGTCAATTGATCCCACAGGATTTGACCTAGTTGGAATAATGGTAGGCTCAGAAGGCACGCTCGGAATAGTAACAAAGATAATACTAAGGCTTATGAGGCGAGCAGAAGCCGTGGGAACGATGATCGCCATCTTTGACAGCATTGACGACGCTGGAAAGACTGTGGCGGATGTTATAGGTAACGGAATAACACCTACCGCGCTTGAGATGATGGATGCTCTCTCTATCCGCGCTGTCGAGGAAACTATCCATGCAGGCTATCCCCTTGACGCCGAGGCTGTGCTTCTCATAGAGCTCGAAGGGCTCAAGGAAACGCTCAAGAGGGCTTTTCCATTGATAAGGGATTTGTGCTTCAGGAACAGCGCTCGAGATGTTAGAATTGCAGAGACAGAAAATGAAAGGGAGCTTCTCTGGAAGGGGAGAAAAAGCGTTGCGGGCGCAATAGGCAAAATAGCGCCGAATCATTACACTCAGGATGGAGTAGTTCCGCGTCCGAAGCTCCCGGAGGTGCTGAGAAAGGTTATAGAGATCGGAAAGAACCGTTCGCTTCTTATCGCCAACGTGGCACACGCAGGGGACGGCAACCTTCATCCATTAATACTCTTTGATCCGAGACACCCAGGCGAGCTCGAACGGGTTATCGAAGCAGGGGGGGAGATATTAAAGCTTTGTGTAGACGCAGGAGGGACAATCACCGGCGAGCACGGGGTAGGGATAGAGAAGAATAAATACATGAGCTTGCTTTTCAGCGAGGATGATATTAAGGCTATGGAGAAAATCAAGGATACATTTGACCCAAAGGGGCTATTTAACCCTGGAAAGATCTTTCCAACCCCTAAGGGATGCAGAGAACTAAGAGTCCGTCCTATCGGTGCCGGAGACGTTCAAAAGGACATCTGGATTTAAAAAATACCGATAGATTCCAGTTAATTTTTTGAATCAATAAACTTGACTCACGTATTAACAGCTTTTTCAATACGACTTGCTCCGCACTGATGACCAAGGGGCATTACAATAAGTTTCTTCATCCAAACATCCTCAATTTTAGGATAGTCTTTGAGTCCATAAATAATTTTCTCATGTTCGGTGAGTTCGGTATATGTACCAAAGAGCCTATCCCAAATTGAGAATAGGTTTGAGTAATTAGAGTTTGTTTCCTTTAACTTATCGGAGTGGTGGATGTGGTGCATATCCGGGGTAACAAATAATAATCGGGTGATCGATTCCCAGGGTTCTGGAATCCTTATGTTAGCATGCTGAAATTGGGCGGCTAATCCAAGAGCTGCTTCATGAACAGCTAGGGCTATCGCACTTGGTCCCCATAACAGACCAACAACCATTTTGAAAGCAGATGAAAGTGCAACCTCAGATAGATGAAATCTGGAAGCACTCGTCACATCGACATCCAAATCGCTATGATGCACACGGTGCAAACGCCACAAAAAGGGTATTCTATGATAAGCCATGTGCCAGATATATGTCACGAAATCAAGGAAAATCAATGAAAGGATGATATCTGTCCAAGCACCCAGATGAAAAAAGTTTAATAACCCTATGCCGTGTTTAGCCAATGCTTCATAGTAGGCAACTATAAAGCTGCCTACTGTTATATACATGATTAAACCATTACTGACTCCAATGGATATGTTTCTGATATAATGTTTTATTCTAGATTCTAGAGGCTTTCGAAATTGGAAGAAAATTTCAAGGGCACCGAATATAGCTAATCCTCCAAAAGCAACTAAGAACCTCCAGAATCCTGTTTCAATGGCGATTTCCATCTTATTATCTCCAACTATCAATGGGCATGGCGTACTCTACTCTTCGAAGCATACAATCGGCTGCGAGACAAAACTTTATCCCTTCATACTACTTCTCTTTTTGTGAAGAAATTACTATAAACCCTCCTTCTCCATAACCCTCTTTTATTGGCTCAATAGCGCGTATCTTTTCCGGATTTTTTAAGATTGTCTGACGTAACTTGATATTCTTATGCTCCATCCTTCTTAGCCATTCTACAACTTCGTTTACAGAGTAAAAACGAGCATATCGATGAAATTTGCTTTTATTCTTTTTGGATTCATAAATCCTACCCACAGTACTTTTCTTGTCTATCATTCCAATAATCATATACCCACGAGATTTAAGAACCCTCTTTGCTTCTTGCAGTCCTTTTATCGGATTCCGGAGAAAGCATATGGTTGTTACCATTAATACAAAATCGAAAGAGGCGTCATCGAAAGGAAGGTCTTCTGCCTTTGCCTTAACGACCTCTATGCCCCGCTTTCGCGCTATTCCTGACATCGCTTCTGCTGGCTCCACCCCTAGCTTTATACCAAGAGGAAGTGCAAATCTCCCACTGCCTACACCTACTTCTAAACCTTTACCTTTTTTCGGAAGGAATTTTCGTAACGCCAGAACTTCTGACTCGTAAACAAACCGATTTTCATCAAACCACTTATCGTATTCCTGAGCCAGTTCATCAAAGATTTGGATTCTTTTATCCCAATTATCATGTTTTAAAACCATTTCCATAGCCACCACTTTTCAAATAGAACCGCCATTCAGCATATATCTCTCGCCACAATATTATTTTCTAGCTCTTTGAATTAAAGTTCCTTCTCTTGATATCCGTTCAAATAAAATCTTCCTAAGGATGTCGAAGGCTTTAAGCATCTTCGGGTTTGTAAGCCTATAATAAACATGATTCCCCTCCTTCCTTATGTCTAGAATGCCCCGCTCTTTCATCATGATTAGATGCTGTGACAAGTTTCCTATAGAAACGCTTAACCTCTTTGAAAGCTCGCCAACGCCCATCTCTCCCTCGCGAAGGGTATTTATGACCTCAAGCCTCTTTGGGTTAGAAAGAACCTTACACATCGAGGCATGCAGTTCGTAGATCCGCCTTTCTATCTTTTCCATTTTGTCCCTTCTCTCCATACTAAGGTATTATAGAATTCTCTATAATACTATATCATAAGAATTCAAAAGTATCAATTTTGTAACAAGTTATTAAAATAGAAAAATGCTGAATTGGGTTTACGCTATAGGCTTCCTGCTTTCCTCTATGCCTCGTGCTTCATTCACAAAAAGAAGGAGGAGTAAGCCGAGAGCAAAAAATACTATAAGCGCTATCACTGCAAGACGAATTGAGTCAAATGCGTGGCTAATAAATGCAAAGGTGAATGGGCCTATTGCAGATGAAAATTTACCGCCTAGGGCATAGAATCCGAAAAACTCCGCTGTTTTTTCACGCGGGGTAAAAAGCCCGAACAGGGAGCGGCTTACTGCCTGACTACCTCCCAATATAAATGCAATGAACACCCCTATCGTCCAGAATTCAAATTTCGTCTTAATAAAAAAAGCCCATATTACAACGGCACACCAAATAACCAAGCTGAGAATAATCGCTCGTTTGTTGCCGAGTTTATCAGCTACGTACCCCAATAATAGAGAACCAGAAAAGGCTACGATTTGTCCAACGAGGAATAAGGTTATAATCTCAGACTGGGATATCCCTAAAAGCTCGCTTCCAAAAACAGCTGCCATGACTATCACGGTCTCAATCCCTTCATTATAGACTAGAAAGGTAATTAAAAACTTAAATAGCTCCTTATGTTGCCTGATCCTTTTAAATGTAAGCACCACCCGTTTGAATCCTATGCTTATATAGTTCTCCCCAGTTGGTAGTGGATTTCCCCATCTCCTCTCTCGAACCAAGAGAAATGTAAATACGGCAAAGAGAGCCCACCAGGCTGCGACAGAGAGGATAACAAAACGAACCGGTAGATGGTCTTTATCTGGAATTCCAAGGACCTCTGGGTATCGAATCATGACGAGGTTTATGGCAAGAAGTATACCTCCGCCTATAAACCCGAGTGCCCACCCAAAGCCTGAAATCCTTCCTATGTTTTCCTTTGTGGAAATCTCCGGGAGAAAGGCGTTATAGAAACCTAAACTTCCTGCAAAGAAGTAGTTTGCCAGCATATAAAAAATCATTGCAAATATGTAATCTCCCTCTTTTGCGAAAAATAGAAGCCCTGTAAAAAGACAGGCAAGGTAACAATATAGAAAAAGAAATTTTTTCTTTGTCCCGGAAAAATCAGCTATGGCGCCTAAGATTGGTGATGTAAATATAACCAATACGATTGATAAAGATACTGTGTAGCCCCAGAGAGCGCTTGCAGGTATATTGTGTCCAAATATGTCCGCTCCGCCATCCCCTACCACCACCTTTGTAAAATAAACATTAAATACAACAGAGCTTATTGTTGTAGCAAACGCCGAGTTAGCGAAATCGTACATCCCCCAACCGAATATCTCCTTCCTGTCGGGAATGGCTGTTTGATTCTGGCTCACGGTGTAATCTCCCTAAATCCTCCTTTGTATAGACTGGACACAAGGGTTACAAAGGGGGAATTTAATTGCTTCTCCCATTTTACAAACAAATGTAAGGGCGACCGGCCGGTCGCCCTTACCTTCCCCTCCTTTTGTAAAGGAGGGCTAGGGTGTATTTTGGATTGCTTCACGGAGTTTCCACAGAGCTAAGCAAACGTGTTCACAATAAGACCACTGGGATGTCATTAACACTACACTCAGATCACAACCTAGGCTCACTTTTTAAACCATCATAGGCTTAACCTTGGCTCTTGGCTTAACATCCCTCTCATAAAGCCTTGGATCGTTCTGCCAGGTCATGAACCTGTCGAAGATCTCCTTCAGTTTCTTCCTTACAGAAGTCCAGTGAAAATTCCAATCGTAGTCTACTCGTCCTTTAAAAAACATCTGGTAGAAGATGCCCCTTTCCTCCGCTCTTCCCTTCTCCCCTATCCACCCCGTGCGGGCATAGCCATACCCGCTTCCAAATCCAATGCTAAATGTTCCTAAAAGGCCAAGCTTCTCCCCGGCTTTTGCAGCAAACTCGATAAACACATAAAGAGCTTCTATAGTCTTATACCCGTACTGGTCAAAGTTCTTATCCATCAAAATAAGGTTTTTAAGAAGATACATTGGATAAAATGTGGGGGCATAGCCTGAAACGGATTTTGTAGGGCTTATTATTGGCTCCCTGATTATTACGTCTTCTTCTATAATCCCTATCATAAAATCCTCCTGGGAAAACTCTCCTATATCGCCGCAGTGGTCAAGAGATATTCGTAAATTACTCCACTCCCTTTTTGCAATACCAATAGCCTTTTCCAGGGTTTCTCTTCTTTTTTCGTATTCATCAAGCATTTAACATCCTTCCCCCGGTTGTAACTTGGGCGCTTTAAATATACATATTTGATCTTGAATTATCAAAGGATTGTTTGTCTTATGCCAATAACATTTTGAACCAATATTCTCTCCTCATTTAATACCGTGTGATTTTCACTTTGTAGAGACGTATTGCAATGCGTCTTTACTGCACCTTCTTAAATTCTCTAATCAATGCCCTTCCAGCAATCTGCGGGAATATCAGCATATCAACACACATTCTCTTCCGTCATTACGGGGGCGCATTATTTCGAGCGCAGTTTTCAATGACTGTGTAGGGGCACGGCATGCCGTGCCCCTACTAAATATAAATCCCACTACCTGTCCAAGCCCTTATTTGGTAAAATATTTATATAATGAGGAATTTTACCTTTGACCTAAGAAGCGTTTTAAATCTTCAAGGCTTTTCTGGAACCATACCTCTTTTCCCGCTGGCTACTGTCGTATTCTTTCCAAACACACTTCTTCCGCTCCATGTGTTTGAGCAAAGGTACAGGCAGATGGTAAAGGATGTCACGGATTCAGAGCGCATCATAGGGATGGTGCTTTTAAAACCGGGGTGGGAGAAAAGCTATGAGGGAAGCCCAGAAATTTACAGCGTGGCAGGCATGGGAAGAATCGTTAACTCGGAACCTCTGGAGGATGGAAGGTTCAATATCGTCCTCTACGGATTAAAAAGGGTAAAGATTGTTGAAATTGTGAAAGAACATCCTTACAGGCTAGCCCGCGTCGAGATATTAGAGGATGTGCATGGTGTAAATGAGGATATTTATAGAGAGCGCATAGTTGAGCTAGTATTAAGGTGGAATGAAATCATAGGAAAAGAAAACGAATCCCATCTAATAAATATAGACACACGGCTTCCGCTTGAGAACCTCATAGATGCCATCGCTTCATTGAGTGTGTCCAATGTATTCGAAAAGCAGGAGATTCTTGAAGAGGTTAACGTCCAGAAAAGAGCGGAAAAAATCCTAACACATCTTGAGATAAAGATCGAGGTCATTTCCATAGTCGCAAATAGAAGAAGTCAGATTGTAGAAAAGAGAAATCTCAATTGAAGCGCTGCATGACGCATCATTTATCTTGCATCATGTATCATGCATCCTCCAACGTGCATGATGAATCTCGCATCCTGCTTAATAGCGGCTAACTACCTCTAAGGAGGAAATCTAAGACCAATCTATCTACCTCTTCTTGTCTTTCTCTCCAAAACCCGTGTCCGACCCCTTTAAGCATCTTTAACTTTGCACTCGGAATTAGCTCTGCTAATTCACGCGACCGCTTAGTTGAAACGCTTAAATCCTGTTCACCAGACATTACTAGAGTAGGGCACTTAATTTTTCCAACTAAATCCTTAGTATTATGACCTTCACACGCAATACTCTGCCTGATATAACCTGTAAGAGCCTCAGGGTTTTCAGGAATTTTTGCTAAGGTCTCTTTTATTGAACTTAGATTCTTTTCAATATATTCTCTGGTGTATCCCCAGAAGATAGCGGTAAGCCATACAGCTTTCATCCCTATTTTCGTTGCCGTTTCCCTGCCCATTCTGAGGATCTCGTTTCCCACCTCATCACGTGAGGCGGATGTACAGCCTAAAACAAGCTTTTTTACTATATCCGGATGCTTTATCGCCAGCCACTGTCCTATCATCCCACCCATGGATTTTCCCGCTACGTAAGAAGACCTGACGCCGAGCGCGCGAAGAAGCTCTCTGGTATCATCAGCCATAAGCTCTGTTGTATAAGGCACGTCTGGTTTATCTGATTTTCCTGCTCCCCTATTATCAAAAGCTATCACCATGAAGTGTTTCGAATAAATGGGTATCTGAGTAGCCCAGCTTTGAATCTCGCTCCCAAGCCCGCCGATGAGAATAACGGGAGGTCCCTCACCGTAGGTTTCATAATAGATTCTGATTCCGTTTACATTAGCGTAAGGCATTTTTTTTCTTAGCCACGGAGTACACAGAGATCATGGGGTTTTAATTCTGTTTAAAAATCCTAAACTCTCTGTTCCCTCTGTGGCTTAATCAATTTCTTTCCTTTCTTTTTTTCTCTAAATAACCCTCAAGTATAAAAGCGGCAGCCATTTTATCAATAACCTTCTTTCTC
Organism: Candidatus Dadabacteria bacterium; assembly: GCA_022615255.1. Classification (GTDB taxonomy): domain Bacteria; phylum Desulfobacterota_D; class UBA1144; order Nemesobacterales; family CSP1-2; genus CSP1-2. The sequence goes on from JAKEHC010000037.1 coordinate 12,708, forward strand.
TTTTTTCGGCTGAGGTCTGCCTCAATCAGCATCTTTTCTGCATCCGCTGTGGAGAAGCTCTCATCCCAGTACTCGACGGGCAGAGAGAAAGCATTCTTTATTTCTTCGGCAAATTTTAATATACCCTCTCCTCTTTTATTGACTGTGCCATCATCATTATAAGGGACACCGACTAAAACCTCAGAGGGATTGTACTGACCTATAATTCTACGAAGCGCCTCCAGATCGCGCTTCAAGTCAGTCCTTTTTATAGTCGTAACCCCATGAGCCGCAATCCCAAGCTCATCGCTTACGGCAACCCCGATTGTTTTTGTACCAATGTCTAGTGCTAAGATGCGCATCAGGAGAATTTAAAATCTGATATTGTTCTAGTTATACTGTAAACTTCAGTTAATTGAAATAAGATACCAGCATAAACCAATTTAAAACAATGCATATGAGTTATAAAAGCATAAAAGCCTTTAATGAAATTTCTTGGTCTAGTTTTTTTAAAGAGTATTCTGATCGTATAAGAGAAGAAATAGAAAGTAAAGGGAAAAAGTACATATTAGGAGTCGACGAAGAAGAATACAAAAATTACCTTTTTGAAAAATACTTGCTTGAACCCTTAGAAATTGATATAAAAAACGAACAAACTGACGAACCAACAAAATCAACAGAATGGGTCGAGAGTAGAATACCAGGCAACAAATTTCAGCGAGAATTTTATATTTTTACAGTTAGGTACCTCTTTAAAGGTTTTCCAATCCTGTTCAGAGTACAACCCGATACCTGGCAAGTAACCTCATATGATATCTATGTTGATGAAGAAAATTCAACGGTATCTTTCAATTTTAAACTTTACAACAAAGACCCAGAAGAATTCAAAAGAAAAAAATCAAATTGTTTTACTGATGCATTTATAAATATTGAAAATATCAATAAAAATGCTAAAAGTTGGAATGATTCGCTTAGGCATTTAGTAAGTTCTTTATTTAATTCGCTAAAAGCAAAGTACCTAGATGAAAATAAATTTTTCGAGGCAATCAATATCAAAGCAAATAAGGATGCTGACTCTATCTTTACTGCACCAACTATAAAGAAAAAAATTATTCCGCAACCAGCTGTATCTTCAAAAAAAGAGCTTTCTTCCGTGCCCACAATGAGTAAGGAAATGTACGATGATGTTCTAAGAGTTATTTACAATGCAGGAAAAAGTATGGAAAAGAAACCTGCCCTATATCAAGATAAAGATGAAGAAGGGTTAAGAGATCAGTTCCTTTTTATGCTAGAAACAAGATATGAAGGTACAACTGCTACAGGGGAAACATTTAATAGAAGTGGCAAGACCGATATTCTGCTAAAGTACGCCAAAGATGGTAGTAACCTATTTGTTGCTGAATGCAAATTTTGGCATGGAGCTTCCGAATTTCGTGAAGCTATCAATCAATTATTTGATAAATATTTAACTTGGAGAGATTCTAAGGTGGCTTTAATACTATTTGTAAAAAACAAAGAATTTACAAAAGTCATAGAGACAATCAAGTCTGAGACAGTAAAACACCCATATTTTACTACGGAAATGGGAACAAGAGGAGAAACCTCTTTTTCTTATATTTTTCATCTACCACAAGATAAAGAGAAGGACGTTTATTTTGAAATAATAGCCTTCCATTACGATAAATAAAATATGGTTAATGAGCAAAAGGCAAAGCAAATAGCACAATCTTGGATAGAAACCTGGAACCGTCACGACCTCGTTGCCATATTATCTCATTATGTCGATGATATGGAGTTCACGTCAATTACATAGTATATCTCTTCATACTACTAAAGAAATTCACCTGCAGAATTCAAGGTCACAATCTTCAAGCAAATGAAACAGAAGTTCTAATGTTGTTTCTTTGCTTTATTTAGGTGTATATTATATTATTAACATACACACTGGAGACCGAAGATGAAAAAGGCAAGAGAAAGACTAAAAAGAAAAAATATATACTTAGATGAGGGAAAGCTTAAAGAACTAAGAGAGATACTAAATGTCAACACAAACAGTGAGGCTTTAAGAGAAGCCACAGAAATTGTAGTATCGGGGAAGAAGATTTCAGAGGCTTTTGAAAGACTCAGAATTAGGGGTACTTGGGGAAGGTGACAAAGCTAAGGGGGATTGTATTTGACTCCTCGATATTAATCCCGTATCTCCGTGGACTTCGTTATGGAGAATTGGTAAAAACTGTTTTCGAGAAAGGAAGAGGGTTTATAGTAACACTAGTACTGTTTGAGCTTTATAGCGGAGTCCGCTCTAAAGAGGATAAAAAAGAGTTAGATATCATATTCCAAGAATCTCGAAGGATAGGTAGGATACTTAGCCCTGAGATAGATGATTGGTCAAAAGCTGGACTATTTGTATCTCAATATATAAGACTTTACGGTAGAGTTGAACCGAGAGACCACATGAATGATTTAATGATTGCTTTAGTTGCATCAAAACATGGGCACACAGTTATTACCGAGAATAAAAAGCATTTTGAAAACTGGAAAAGAATTTTCAATAGATCAGGGATTCAGCTTAATTTCATAGATATGGCAGTTCTATGAAATTTCCCAAACCCTTCTTAAAACGATGACCCCGGTTGTTTTAAGAATTCAATCTCTTGAGACGTTGATTTGCGCTCGAGTATTTCGTTTCTATGAGGAAATCTGCCAAACCTTTCGATAATCACATAGTGCCTCTCTGCATAATCCCTAAATTCCGTCATCATTGACGCTAAAGAAGGTGGAGAGGTAAAGAGTTTCTCCAGGATAGTAAAATATTCAACTGACTTCTTTTGCATCTCTAAGTCTTCTGAATGCTCTAAGGGCATATAAAAGAAAAGCCTTTCGACTGGATGGAGTTTCTTATCAAAACCCTTCTGAACCCCTCGCAAGTAAACTCCGAGCGCCAACGAGTCTTGGGCAAACGCCCTTTCAGTTCCTCGATACATATTTCTTGAAAACTGATCTAGCAGTATTATAAGAGCCAGTGTTCCTTGAGGTGAATCCTCCCAGCTTTTTAACTTACCTTCTACAGCATATTTTAAGTCATCCTCAAAATTGGTTTTTATGGACTCATCAACCTCATTACTCTTTGAAAACCACATTTTGTAGTATTCGCCTGAAGGCGCCTCGCCCTCTTTAAGTTCACCAAACCAGTAATTTAGAATTACTCTCTGACGTTGTTCATATTCTAAGTTCATTAGGCAACTCCAGCCGACATAAAACTCTCATGCTAATACAAAGGGATTGCTTCTCAATTCATTTATTGTACCCCAAATAACGATTTGTAGTTTAATTTACACAGAACCGCCGTGTGGTTGGATGGGTAATAAAAAACGCGATGGCCAATTAGGGCACGCCCCGGGGGTGTCCCTGCGTAGTTAGAAAGTGGAATGCCGAGAACTAAAATACAAGAAACAATTTAGTAAGGAAAAAATCCCCTATAATTATAAGCACAAGTGAAATCACAACGGTAAGCGTCGTAGCCCTTCCAACCCCCTCCGTACCCCCCTCTGCCTTCATTCCGATGTAGCAACCGACAATTGCAACAATTATCCCAAAAAAAACGGTCTTTGATATCCCGCTAATAAAATCCGAGATGCCGACCTGCTGCATCACCCCTGATATAAAAAGCCTTGGGGTGACCCCTAATTCTGAATTAGCGATGATCATCCCGCCAATAATGCCTACGAGGTCTGCAATTATTGAGAGAAAGGGAAATGAAATTAACGCCGCGATGAATCTCGGAACGACGAGCTTCCTTATAGGATCTGCTCCAAGGGTTCTTATCGCATCAATCTGCTCCGTAACCTTCATAGAGCCGATTTCCGCCGTGATCCCTGACCCTACCCTTCCGCCAACGAGTAATGATGTAAGCACCGGTCCTAATTCCCTCACTATTGCAAGGGAGACTACGGGACCCACCAGCCCTTTCGCGCCAAACCTGGCAAACCCATAAGCTAGCTGGAGAACCATTACCATCCCAATAGCCAGAGATGAGAGAATGACAATGGGAATGGATTTAAAACCTATCTCATCTATTTGTTCCAGCACAAGTCGAAGGTTAAATGGAGGGGTTAAGCTGTAGCGTATTGTTCTATAAAGAAGAACCCCGACGTCTCCAAGACTCTCGACTAAAGAAACGAAATATTTCCCTATTGCAGAAATAAAACCTTTCACTATTTAATAACCCTGAATTGCGATAGAAAATTTTTAAATTCGCTATATCCGCTTTCAAACCCATCCGGTGAAGAGGCGTAAGTAAAATCATAGACACAACTATCTTTTTTAAAAACTGCGGCGCTCAGTTTCACTGAAGCGCTATCCAGTTTCCCCAAGTAAATACCCTCAAGCGCCTTTTCACCGCTAATAATAATTTCCTTTTCTTCAACCATTTTTTTCTCCTTAAAACCGATAAGAAGTGAATTAGAAAGCGCCTTCAGACTGTAGTTCGCCTTTATCTTGCATGTCGAGTTAACGGTTATTGTCGACTGATTCATTTCATTAAAGAATGCCAGGTCTCCTCCCTTGATATTAATTCTCTTCCAGTTATCCGACAGTTTTCCCATCTCATATGTCGTATCTTTGGACTCATAAACCTGTCCTCTGAGTTTCCCACTAGAAGAATTATCGGCAGAGGCATAATAACGAGCAAATTTAACGACCGAACAGGAATTAAAGAAAACAGAGAAAAAAACTATGGTTACAAAGAATCTTTTCATATTTCGGATTGGTTTAGTTTAATCAAAATACATCCTAAAAACCAGCAGCAGTAGGGGCACAGCATGCTGTGCCCCTACTCAGTTCTTTAAAAAATAAAACTAATTATGTGAAAAGCAAATCCTGCAATAAGAGCCGCGGCAGGTATGGTGAAGATCCACGCCCAAACTATCCTTAAGGTAACCCCCCAACGAACTGTAGAGAGTCCTTTAGATGCGCCAACGCCAGAAATAGCGCCTGTGATCACATGGGTCGTGCTAACCGGTATGCCAAGATAAGTAGCAAGAAATATACTGACTGCGCTCGCACTCTCAGCGCAGAATCCGTCAATCGGTCTTAATTTAGTAATCTTCTGACCCATAGTCTTGACAATCCTCCACCCCCCGATTAGGGTGCCTAAAGCGATAAAAGCATGTGCGCTGAGCACTACCCAAAGAGGAACAGTAAATTTGTTAATCAAACCCGCTGAAAACAATAGTCCTGTAATGATTCCCATTGTTTTTTGAGCATCGTTGCCCCCATGACCCAAGCTATAAAGGGCGGCGGAAAGGAACTGAAATCGCCGAGACCATTTATTTACGAAAGCAGGAGTTTGTTTATAGACGAGCCAAGTAGAGATAGTTATAAAAATCATTCCCAGAATTAGACCGATAGTCGGCGCCAGAATAATAAACCCCAGTGTTTTATACCAGCCGCTTGCTATGATCACACTCGCACCTGCTTTTGCAATGGCTGCTCCGGCATAACCACCTATCAAGGCATGAGATGAGCTTGTTGGTAATCCTAAATACCACGTTGTTAGATTCCAACCTATAGCACCGATTAATCCAGCAAAAATAACCGTTGGGGTCACAGTACTAATATCAATTAAACCCTTGCCTACTGTTTTTGCTACGGCAGTTCCAAAAATAAGGAAGGCGACAAAATTAAAGAATGCTGCCCAAATAACCGCTTGTTTAGGGGTTAACACCCGCGTAGAGACAATTGTTGCAATGGAATTTGCCGCATCATGAATGCCGTTAGTAAAATCAAATATGAGAGCTAAAAAGATAAGAAAAATGACAAAGATTAGCTGAGGATCAAGCATTCTCTAGGACAATTCCCTCTATGATGTTTGCCACGTCTTCACAGGTATCAATAGCTTCTTCGAGTGTTTCGTATATGTCTTTCCACTTGATTATCTCGATCGGATCGGAAGGCGAATTAAATAATACCGACTGAGCAATTCTGTAAGTTCTGTCTCCTTCATTTTCAAGCCGATTGATTTCTATGCAGGTGTCAAGTATTGAGCGGGAATTTTTTAGATTTCTAAGTCCCCCTACACCCTTTGCAACCTCCTCTATGGCTTTCTCAAGAGTATTAACTAAAGCTATCGCTTCTGGTGTTGTGTTCGTTATTTTGTAAAGAAGGATTCGCTCGCACGTAGCATAAATAAGGTCAAGAATATCATCCATCTTTGTAATAAGCGTATAAATGTATTCACGATCAATTGGAGTTACAAAAGTTTTATGCAACTTGGATACAGTTTCATGGGTTATGCGATCGGCTTCATGCTCAACGTCTTTTATCTGCCTCGTTTTCTCTTCTACCTTCGACAAATCATGTACCATCTCCTTGAGGAGCCTTATCCCGCGAATCATCTTTTCTGAGGCTTCATCAAAGTAATCGAAAAATTTCTCTTCTTTTGGAAAAAACCTGACCATTAGAACACCCCTTATGAAAATTTGAATGATTATAACATGTTAAACATACAAACCTGATTTTTTAAAATCAGGTTTGTTCACGCAATCATACTTGAAACCCCGACAAAAACCAAGCATCATAACGATATAATCTCCAATGGGAGTAAATTAACGCATCTTGTATTATGAATCGTACATCTTGCTTATTTTATTCGTGGTTGAAGCATGTGAGCTTAAATGCGGAGGCTAATCTAAATTGAGCAACGTTGTTATATATACAACAGCATACTGTCCATACTGTAGGGCTGCTAAGAGACTTCTTGATAGTAAAGGTGTAAAATACAAAGAAGTTGATATCACTGAAGACCTAGAGGTGAAAAGTAAGGTCATGGATGAGCTTGGCTGGAAAACCGTGCCTATAATACTAATTAATGAAAAACTCATAGGCGGTTACGACCAGTTGAGGGAACTGGAAAGAGAAGGAAAGCTGGATGAGATGCTTAAGTAACTTATGGTTCGTGTATCGTTTATCGTGAATCGTTTGAATGAACTAACACGAAGTCAAACCCGAGTCACGAATCACGAGCCACGAAACTCGAATCATTTTTTGGTTTGACTCCTTAAACCCTCTAATTTAACATACACCCCATGAGTGTAAGAGTAAGATTCGCCCCAAGCCCGACAGGGGCGCTTCATATTGGTGGAGTGCGGACTGCCATATTTAACTGGCTTTTTGCAAGGCATCATAATGGAAAATTTATACTGAGAATAGAGGACACAGACCGTACCCGCTCCACCGAGGAGTCAATCGCTGAAATAATGGACGCCATGACATGGCTCGGACTTGATTGGGATGAAGGTCCCTTTAGACAGTCTGATAGGCTTTCGGTTTACCAAGGCTACGCTCAAAAGCTCCTAGAGGCTGGAAAGGCATATAGATGCTACTGCACACAAGAAGAGCTTGAAAGAAGGAGAAAAGGGGCAGAAAAGCAGGGAAGTGCCTATAGATATGAAGGGACATGTAGGAATTTAAAATCATATCCACCGGACAAAGCTTATGCCATTAGGCTCATAACACCTGAGATGGGAAGCATAGAGGTGCATGATTTAATCAGAGGGACGATCACATTTGATGCTAAGGAGATTGATGATTTTATTATTCAAAAGGGAGACGGATTTCCAACCTATAACTTCGCTGTAGTGATTGACGACGTCACAATGAATATAACCCATGTAATACGAGGAGACGACCATATCGCAAACACCCCGAAACAGATATTGATCTACAACGCCCTTGGATATGACATCCCGGAATTCGCCCATGTCTCGACGATTCTCGGCTCTGACAAAGCGAAGCTAAGCAAAAGACACGGTGCTATCTCGGTTGTCGCATATAGGGAAATGGGCTACCTTCCAGAGGCGCTTGTTAATTATTTAACCCGTCTCGGCTGGTCCTACGGTGATCAGGAAATATTCAGCAGAGAGGAATTATTTGAAAAATTCACACTAGAGAATGTTGGAAAATCACCCGCTGTTTTTAACCCGGAAAAACTACTCTGGCTGAACGGCTGGTATATAAGAAACAAACCTGCCGAGGAAATTGGAAAGCTTGTCATCCCGTTTCTTGAAAAGAAGGGCTTTCAGGTCACACTTGACGATAAGCTCATAAAAATCGTAAATATCCTTAAAGAAAGAGCAAAAACGCTTGTAGACATTGCCGACTCGGCAGAATACTTTTTCATTGAAGAGGTAGAATATGAAGAATCGGCTCGAAAGAAGTTTCTAATCCCTGAGTCAGTCCCAATATTTGAAGCCTTGATAGATAAACTCTCCTCCCTTACCGATTTTACCATTTCTGAATTACAAAGTGTGTTCGGAGAAATTATAGAGAAAAGAGGGCTTAAACTCGTTCAGGTCGCTCAACCCGTAAGGGTCGCCCTCACCGGAGGCACAGTAAGCCCGGGAATATTCGAGGTCATGGAGATTATGGGTAAGGAGAGGGTTATAGAGATATTAAAGAAGGCAGTTCATCATATTTCAAAGAGTTAGATTAATTTCCATAGCATGTAAATCACTTTGACTACTGCGTCCAAACAACCATTGATTGTGCCTGAAGAATTTTTCTTAAACCCCTATATTAAATCTTAACTTAGCTTCAGAACATTCCGAACCACACTATACGAACTATCTGTTTTAGAACCGGGGAAGCACCATCAAGCCCGACTTGAGATTAATGGTGCGCCACCGTTTCTACTTAAAATTGTTCAGTGATTTTTATGGTAAAAACCCCGTTCAGTTCCGTGTTGATGGGAGTGCTTCTTTACTTCATCGGCAATCTTCTTTCGTTGCTCAGGATTCAGGCTTTTGTGAAAATCGACTAATTCGGCAATTATAATTGGAGCAATTTGATCAACGTGCTTCTGTTTTTCTTTTACCCATTCTAATATCCTTCCCTGATCCAGCCCTCCTGAGGAAATCATATTAATAACCTCCTCTCTTAGGTTTTCTCTATCATTTTTTATCTCTCTCTCGAAGTTTCTCAGTTCATCGCTCATAAGCACCAGTTTGGATCTCTGTTCCTTCGTAAGATCTAGCTCGAAAGAGATCCATTCTATAACTCTATCTGTTTTTCCTTTGTGAGAATCTTTACCTTTTAAAGTTCCAAAAAATCCGAGGACTGATATTAAAACGACCCCAGCTACTGCTGTCGATGTGATCAACAATGTGTTCATGGTCAACCTCCTTTTTCATTTATTTGTTAATTCACCAAGATAAAGCAACTAGATCAATTTAAGTTTTACATTTATCACCTCCTTATACAGTTTCCATTTGCCTATATTTGCTCAAAGACCCGTATCCGAATTCGACTTGATACCAAGTGCACATATAGATGAAACAGGTTTCATTTTCTTTATCTCTAGCCTAGCCTGTGAGAATCCCGCTCCCTCGAGATCCGCAACAATCTTTTTTCCAAGCTCACAAGCAGTTTCATCCGTTGCACCACGGTTTCTGGGCTGTAGCGTGATAGCGATGAGGCCACCCGGTTTCAATAACCTTCTTAATTCCTTCAATCGTTGGATTGGATCATCCCAGAACTGGATGGAATTAATAGAAAAAATCTTATCAAAATCCTCATCGAACTCGTGCAGGCTTGAAACAGAGCCGAGTTTAATATCCACCCTGCCTTCCCGGATCGTTTTAGCGTTTCGTTTTCGCGCCTGTCTTACCATCACTTCGGAATGGTCGATGCCGGCGATGAATCCAACTGTAGTAATTTTGCCAATTTCTTCTATAGCAACACCAGGTCCGAAACCAATTTCCAATACCCGATCATTTTTCCTTATACCGAGTAATGAAATCGTCCAACGCATCCGCTCCTTGTTTGATGGGTTATAAGTCATAACTAATCCTGCCACACTCCCCCAAAACCCCCTTGGACATCCAAATTGTGAAACTATGCTCTGAATAAGTCTCATTGCCGCCTCCTTGTCTTTATTGGGCGTTATAACGGCCTGCATTGACTCAATAATTTCCGTGCATGGTCCCTCGAACATTCTGAGTTTTTATCTCGCTCTTATCCCCGATCTTAGCCATCAGCTTTCCGCATAGAAACCAAATGAACAAAAAGCCCAGTGATAATAAAGGACCCGAAAAGATCCAAAGCTTTGTGTATAAATCTATAGAGGCAAAGGCTAAGGTAAGGGATGGCAAGCCAATGGCTATAACCAATACCGTGATAACGACCAACCCCTTCATTATTTTTTTCTCCCGCTTTTATGGAACCGCTTCCACTCCTTATCTTCTAAACATGCTCGTAGCTTCCGGAGAACCCTAGCAGTTAACCTTAGATCCCTCTCTTCTATCTCAATCTTTAGCATTTCCAGTATCTTCTCCTCCCGGCGATTCATCTCCTTTATTAAATCTTTTCCCCTCTGCGTTAAATGCACCAGAGGTGACCTCTTGTGGGCTGGGTTCTCGATAAACTCTACATATCCCTGTTCAACAAGCTGGTTAACCAGTGTCTGAATATACTGGCGAGATACAGGTCTAGCGCGCGCCATCTGTGGCACCGTTTGCAGTCCAAAACGATCGAGACCCCTCAGGACGCCGCGCTTTCCTGACGTTGTCTCCCCCTGACGATGAATCTCCTCGGCAGTCGCCCGAAGACAGTGAAACAGCGCTACCGTTTCTCCAAAGACAGATTCGATAGCCGACTCCCCAAATCCTGAGGCAACAGCCGCAGGTGCTTTATACCGCTTACCCACACGTCGCTCATAAGAAGATTTATCCCCCGTGTTTGTTCTCATCTTATTCATTAATTATTTCCATCAATCTGGATTTTTACATTTTGACAAGCGTATTGTCTAACTGACAAGTATATTATAATAATGGCAAGTTTATTGTCAAGAGATAATTTTTAAAATAAGATTTATTGTAGAGACACGTCATGGCGTGTCTCTACCGCAGGAGCAGTCACTGGCTAGGATAAAGCCAGAAGGCATATTCGGATTGGGTGATTAGAAAACGAGCACAGGCCACATTTACGATGTCCCGACAAAAGCGTGACCAAATGAGGCTGATTATCAGAATCCTGCTCTGATGAGTGAATCGAGTGGCGCCAGGATGGCGCTCTTACCAGGTCCTTTTTATTTGTAGGAGTAGCATCTCTTTTGCGAACTGAAGGCAGACGGGTTTTCCAGCCCAGCCATACAGAAGTCACCGGAATATAGAAATCGTTCTCAATACTTATAAAAACCCCTCCCTGTTTTCCTTCCGAGCCACCCTGCGCGAACCATCTGACGTAGAAGCGAAGCGGCGCGGAACTTCGGGTCTTTAAACTCCCGATAGAGAACATCTATCACATCAAGTGTTACGTCAAGTCCAATAAGGTCTATGAGCGCTAGAGGACCAATTGGTTGATTCGTTCCGAGCTTCATCGCTTTATCAATATCCTCAGGTGTTGCAACACCCTCCTCGAGTGCAAATACCGCCTCATTAAGCATCGGCATAAGAACCCGGTTTACGATAAATCCGGGAACATCCTTTGATTTGACCGGCTCCTTTCCAAGAGCCAAAGCGAAATCAAAAACAAAGTCTAGAGTCTCTTCTGACGTTGCTAAGCTTTTAATTATCTCCACGAGCTTCATAATAGGCACCGGGTTAAAGAAGTGCATGCCTATGACCTTATCTGGCCTTTTTGTGCTCATAGCAATTTCTATAATAGGAAGAGAGGAAGTATTTGTGGCAAGTATCACGTTAGAAGGTGTGGTTGCATCTAGTTTTTTAAATGACTCTTTTTTAACATTTAAGTCTTCGAACACGGCTTCGATGACCAAATCAACATCTGCCAGATCCTCAAACTTAGTTGTTGACCTAATCCTAGATAAAATGGACTTGCTGTCTTCTTCTTTTATATCTCCCTTTTTGACAAGCCTTCCAAGGCTATTTCCGATTGCCTTAATTCCGCGATCAAGCGAAGAATCAGAAACATCTAGGAGAATAACATCCATTCTGTTTGAAGATACAACCTGAGCTATTCCGGACCCCATTGTTCCTGCTCCTATAACACCTACCTTTTTCACACCCTCTACATTCATAATAACCTCCTGAGGCTATCTATAATCAAAATTTCAAAAAGGTATTATACCCAATGAAAAATCTACGGAGACTAAATTTGAAAGAAAACCATACGCGAATTAAACTACACGAAATGAAGGTAATCGGACTTACAGGAAACATAGCATGCGGGAAGACCGTCGTAGCAAGGATGTTCGAAGAACAGGGGGCAAGGATAATTGACGCTGACCGAATCGCCAGATTGATTGTAGAACCGGGCGAGCCCGCCTGGAAAGAAATCGTAGAAAAATTTGGGCATAAAATACTTAATCCTGATAGAACAATTAACAGGAAGATGCTAGGCGACATCGTTTTTAAGGATAAAGAAAGAAGAGAAGAGCTTAACAATATTACTCATCCTAGAATTATTGAGAAGATAAAATTGATGCTTGAGGTGTGCAGAAAAAAAAAGGTTGAGGTTGTTATTATAGAAGCCGCTTTGATAGTGGAGAAAGGCGGGATGAAACCGATTATTAGCGATTTGATACTCGTTACTGCGGATGAAGAGGCACAGATAACCAGACTTATCAAAAGGGACGGGCTTACAAGGGAAGAAGCGCTTACACGAATAAGATCTCAGATGCCGATTCTTGAGAAGGCAAAATATGCAACCTATATAATTGATAACTCCCGAACCCTGGAAGAAACCAGGATGCAGGTTCAGGAGGCTTGGAAAAAGATTAATTCGTAAATCGCATTTACTTAATCAGAAAGGCACAAGGTTTGAATTCAGAGGTTTTTCTTCTGACACCTGACTTCTGTCTTCGGACTCTTATCTTTTGATTGACCCATTTTTATCTGGTATAGTTCCATTCCAAAGTAGACTTTGCCTAAAACCACTCCTTCGACCCTTCGATGAACTCAGGGCTCGGGACAGGCGAATGAAAATCTCGTGAACAGAACCCCATAAAAACTCGACTTGCCATTTTTACTCTTAAAGAGTAGATTCTTGTCGAGCTTTAAGGAAAGGAGTAAACGATGAGCGATAAGATAGCGTTTCTTGAACAAAAAGAGAAGGAAGCAGAGCTTGGGGGTGGTGCCGCAAGAATCAAAAAGCAGCATGATATGGGAAAGCTCACGGCGAGAGAGAGGGTAAACCTACTTCTAGATAAAAATACCTTTGTCGAGCTAGATAAGTTTGTTGTTCATAGATGCACTGATTTCGATATGGAAAAGAGCAGAATCCTTGGCGACGGGGTTGTAACAGGCTACGGCAAGATTGACGGGCGTCAGGTATTCGTATTTGCTCAGGATTTCACCGTCTTTGGCGGTTCCCTAGGTATGGTGCACGCAAAAAAGATATGCAAAATCATGGACCTAGCTATGGAGGTTGGAGCGCCCGTTATTGGTCTTAACGACTCAGGTGGAGCCAGAATACAAGAGGGCGTGGAGAGCCTTGCTGGTTATGCCGAGATATTTTTAAGAAATGTGCTTGCTTCGGGTGTCGTCCCCCAGATCTCGGCTATACTGGGACCGTGTGCAGGAGGGGCAGTTTACTCGCCTGCGATGACGGATTTTATTCTTATGGTAAAAGACACAAGCTACATGTTTATCACGGGACCAGATGTTATTAAAGCCGTTACACACGAGGAGGTAACGAGAGAAGAACTAGGCGGAGCAATCATCCACAACTCGACGAGCGGTGTCGCGCACTTTGCCACTTCAGATGACCGCGAGTGCATTCAATCAACCCGCGAGCTCCTTAGCTTTCTCCCGTCAAATAATATGGAGGACCCGCCAAGGATATCATGTGACGATCCGCCCGATCGCCGCGATATGAGGCTTAAAGATGCCGTGCCCGAAAACCCGAATAAGCCATACGATATAAAGGATGTGATTCGTGGAGTCGTTGATGACGGATACTTTTTTGAGGTCCAGGAGCATTTTGCGCAGAATATCGTTATTGGGTTTTCAAGGCTTCAGGGCCGTGTTGTCGGAATAGTCGGGAATCAACCGAACGTGCTTGCAGGCTGTCTTGACATAAATGCCTCTGTAAAAGGCGCAAGGTTTGTTAGATTCTGTGACTGCTTTAATATCCCGATTCTTACCTTTGTTGATGTTCCTGGATTCCTTCCTGGCACCGCTCAAGAGTGGGGCGGCATTATCAAGCACGGGGCAAAACTACTATACGCCTACTGTGAGGCTACAGTTCCCAGGGTTACTGTAATTACAAGAAAAGCCTACGGGGGCGCTTACGATGTTATGTCTTCAAAACACATACGTGGGGACATAAACTATGCATACCCGACAGCCGAGATTGCAGTAATGGGTCCGGAAGGAGCCGTGAACATCATCGCAAGAAAAGAAATCGAGCAGGCTGAGAACCCTGAAGCCGAAAGGGCAAGGTTAGCCTCCGATTATAGAAACACCTTTGCAAACCCATATAGGGCGGCAGAACTAGGCTATATCGACGAGGTTATAAGGCCTGAAGACACGAGACCAAGATTGATAGGGGCTTTCGAGATGCTCGAAGGAAAAAGGGAAACAAACCCGCCTAGAAAGCATGGAAACATCCCATTATGATGGAGGGTTATTAACAATTCTACCACCATGGCATAAAAGTTATATAAAGATAAACGCAGAAATCGAAGGCAAAAAAACTTTTTTCTAAAGCTCTAACTTTGTGTCTTCGTGCCTTCGTGGGAAAATCATCAATAAGGAAAAACAAATGTTTAATAAAATCCTAATCGCAAATAGAGGTGAAATAGCAATCCGAATTATAAGAGCGTGTAGAGAGCTAGGAGTAAAAACAGTAGCTGTTTACTCAGATGCAGACCGCCGCTCCCTCCATGTTGCAATGGCAGACGAGGCTTATCATATCGGACCTCCAGCCCCAGCTGAAAGCTATCTTGTTATAGAAAAGATAATAGATGCCATAAAGCGCTCCGGTGCTGAAGCTATCCACCCCGGATACGGCTTTCTTTCCGAAAATTATGCATTCGCAAATATATGCGAGAAAGAGGGAGTCGTTTTTATAGGTCCTACATCGGAAGCCATTCGCCTTATGGGAGATAAGGTAACAGCGAGAAAAATAGCTCAAGAAACCAAGGTGCCGCTTGTTCCAGGTTCCGAGGGAGCGGTAAGCGACGTTGAAGCCGAGGTTATAGCGAAGCGAATTAACTATCCGGTCATGGTTAAGGCTTCGGCAGGCGGAGGCGGAAAAGGAATGAGACTCGTAAGAAAAGAGGAGGATTTTAAGAGCTCCCTCAGAATGGCTCGAAGCGAAGCGCGCACAGCCTTTGGTGACGAGTCCGTTTATATAGAGAAATTCATCGAGCGTCCCCGCCATGTAGAGATTCAGATAATCGGAGACTCATATGGAAAGGTCCTTCATCTCTTTGAACGCGAATGCTCGGTTCAGAGAAGGCATCAAAAGGTAATAGAGGAATCTCCCTCTCCTGCAATTTCAGATGCAACCAGAAAAAAAATGGGAGAGGTAGCTGTGAGAGTCGCAAAAGCCGTATCCTACCGCGGCGCAGGAACGATCGAGTTTATCCTGGACCAGAACGGTAACTTTTATTTCCTTGAGATGAACACCCGCATTCAGGTGGAGCATCCTGTTACAGAGATGGTTACCGGGTTTGACATCGTAAAGTGGATGATAAAAATAGCGTCAGGAGAGAAACTCCCGTTCAGTCAAGATGATTTATCCATTAAGGGCCATGCGCTTGAATGCAGGGTTTATGCTGAAGACCCTGAGAAGAATTTCCTTCCTTCTCCAGGAAAGATAGAGTACCTCCGAACCCCAAGCGGACCAGGCGTAAGGGACGATTCCTCAATCTACAATGGGTATGAGGTAACACCGTTTTATGACCCTATGCTATCAAAGCTCATTGTGTGGGGGGAAAGGAGAGAGGAGGCGATAAAGAGAATGAGCGCCGCTCTCCAGGAATATATAGTCTTAGGAGTAAGAACGAATATCGGATTTCTTGGAAGAACTATGGAGAATGAGGAATTTATTCGTGGAGAGATTGACACCGGTTTCATAGAGCGCCATCCTGAGCTCCTTCCACCCTCTTTAGAAGATGTTAAGCCCGCCCTTATTGCGGCGGCTCTTGCAATGAGGAATTCAACTCAGGAAATTGATACCTCAAAACAAGCGCCGCTATCAAACTGGAAGCTCCTTGGTAGAAAATTAGCAGTCTCAAGGGGTCCACTTATATGATGTACACATTCAAATTTCAAGGTGATACATACAAGATCAACCTCGAAGAGGAAGGGGAAAAAACCGAGGTTGAGATTTCGGCAAGCGGGGATTCGACTAAACCTGATTTCTCTTCAGGAAAAAGTATCCCAATTGAATTTCAAAAGATTGACGAAAGCTTCTACTCGATCATAGTAGACGGCAGATCCATCGGGGTAGGAATACTAAAAAAGGGTAAAAAGGTTGAGGTATTCTTGGGTGGCGACCTTTACGAATTTGAATCAATCTCAGATAGAGAAAGGGAAAAGGCAAAGGGAGTTATCTCAGGGGTTCAGGAAATTAAATCCCCTATGCCGAGCCGTGTTGTAAAGATCCTTAAGAGCAACGAGGATGTCGTGAAGGAAGGCGAAGGAATAATCGTCATAGAGGCGATGAAGATGGAAAGCGAGCTTAAATCTCCGATTGAAGGAAAGGTTAAAGAAGTGAAGGTCAAAGAGGGAGACGCCGTAGAGAGTGGAACGGTGCTTGTTATGATTTCGTCTGAGTAGATTGCTCATTAGCCACAGAGGGAAGGATAAAAAAGATTTATTCTTTTTTCTTCTCAATACACTCTGTGTTCTCTGTGGCTAAAGTTTGAGTCCTAAGCATCATGAAAGAAGGTATTGTCGGAGTCACAGGTAGTACGGGATTTGTTGGAAGAAGTATAGTAAAAAAACTCCTAGAGGATAGGTGGAAGGTAAGATGTATTCTAAGAAAACCCGACGGCGGGGAAGCCCTAAAAAAACAAGGGGTAGATATCTACAAAGGAGACATTACGAATAAGCCCTCGATTGATAAGTCCTTCTTCCAAGATTTAAGCTACGTAATCCACCTGGTTGGAATAATTAAAGAGGTAGACACACAGACATTTGAGAGGGTTCACTTTCAGGGAACTAAGAATGTCGTTGACCTGGCAAAAGAAGCCGGGGTGAAAAAATACGTCCATATGAGCGCGCTCGGAACAAGGAAAGATGCAAAAAGTAAATACCACTCTACAAAGTGGAAAGCCGAGGAATACCTGAGGAAAAGCAGCTTAACCTATACGATTTTCAGACCCTCAATAATATTCGGTCCTGACGATGAATTCATCAATACATTCATCCGCATAATCAAGCTTTCGCCCTTCGTCCCAGTCATTAAAGGAGGAAAACTCCAGCCCATATATGTAGGAGATGTCTCCCACTGTTTTGTGCAGTCCCTGACTAACACGAAAACAGATGGAAAAACGTTTGAGCTTGGAGGTAATAAACAATACACACTAGAAGAAATAATAAAACTTATGATGAAGGTGCTTAATGTAAAGCGTATTCTAATACCAATCCCAAGCCTTTTGATGTACCCTCCTGCATTTCTTTTTCAAAATGTCTTAAGAAACCCTCCATTAACCCTGGATCAGCTCATAATGCTTGAAGAAGATAATGTATGCGATATGAAGGAAGTGGAGGATGTATTCTCATTCTCACCGCTACCACTTGAAGATGCACTAAAGCAGTATCTCGGTTGATTAGAAATGATAATTATAATAGCCTATTTTGTATAATCGGTCGTTAAAATAAATTTAAAAGAATGTAGGGGTACGCTGCAGCGTGCCCCTTAGTAAAAGAATGGTTAGAGATTTAATTCACCCCCTTTATGGCGAAAAGACTAGTTTTATTATTTTTTCACACAAGCGCAAGGGAGAATTATCTCTACCGACCACATAAATTTTAAAAAAACAGTAGACAAGGGCTATAATTTTATGATAAATATAATCTTTGTGAATAGTAGGCTTCTCATATTATTAATGCTTCCAGTTTTCCTCCTACACTGCGAAGGCAGAGAAAAGGAATCCTCTCCCTCCGCATTACTAAATAAAGATAGGCTTAATATAAACATAGGCTCCGAGCCCCCCACGCTTGATTGGTCTCTTGCAACTGACAGCACCTCATACACCATCATACTCAATATTATGGACGGACTTACTAGATTTGGAAAAGACTATAAGCCTGAGCCGTCACTTGCCGAGAGCTGGGAGATAAGTGAGGATGGAAGGATCATAACCTTCCACCTAAGAAAAAATGTATTCTGGAGCGACGGAAAACCTCTCATTGCTAGGGATTTTGAATACTCATGGAAGCGTCTTCTTAATCCCAAGACTGGCGCAGACTATGCCTACTTTCTCTATGATATAGAAGGTGGAAAGGAATACAACACAGGCAAAGAAAAAGACCCTGAAAAGATCGGTGTAAAAGCACTGGACGACAGTACCCTCCTTGTAAAACTGAAGCGCCCTGCCTCTTATTTTCTTAGCCTGCTTACGTTTATGTCTACATTCCCGATGAGACAAGACGTAGTCGAAAAACACGGTTTAAAGTGGACAGAGCCTAAAAATATAGTCACTCTCGGACCCTTTTATCTCTCCAATTGGCGCCATCACGAAAGGATTCTACTCACTAAGAACCCGAATTACTGGGGAGAGAAGCCAAAGCTCAACAAAGTCGAAATGGTAATGGATGAGAACCCGACATCGGCTCTTGCCCTTTACGAAGGTGGGGAGCTTGACTATATTGATGGAAGAAGCATACCAGTGCTTGAAGTCCCAAGGCTCAGATTATCGCAAGAGTTTAAAACTGAGCCGCAGTTCAGGGGAAACTATATCGGGTTTAATGTAAAGAAGCCGCCATTTGATAACCCCCTTGTAAGACGTGCCTTTTCTGCCGCGGTTGACAGGTCTAAGATCGCGGAGCTTATACAGGGTGCAGGAATTCCTACTACCTCTTGGATCCCTCAAGGGATGCTTGGATATGATCCCGAAATTGGAATCGAATTTAATCCCGATAAGGCTAAGACCTGGCTCGCTGAGGCAAGATACCCGGGTGGAAACGGATTTCCTGAGATAATTTTTCTATATCCCGATGTCGGAAATAATAGAATAGTCTCTGAAGCCCTGCAAAACATGTGGAAAAGATATTTGGGAGTACATGTAGAGCTCCAGAACCAGGAATGGAAGGTTTATCTAAGCACCCTTGATACCGACCCGCCGCAGGTCTTTCGAGCCAACTGGGGTGCGGATTTTCCAGACCCGCATAATTTTATGAACCTCTTTGAGTGTAACAGCGGAAATAACGAAACAAAATGGTGTGATAAGATGTACGATGAGCTTATAGAAAGAGCAGCTGCAGAAGATAACACTGAAAAACGTGTCGCAATTTATAAAGAAGCGCAGAAAATTCTTACAGAGACCGAGGTTCCGATTGCCCCTATCATGACCTCAATCCAACAGAGCATGATAAAACCATATGTGGCAGGTCTCAGCCTTAACCCGCTTGGTATGGTCTTCTTCAACCAGGTATCGTTTGCTGACAAGGCGTCAAACTGAAACGGTTTCCCATTGAATGTAAAGTGTTTCTATAACCGTTCGTCCTGAGAATGTCGAAGGACGAACACCATCCCTTCGACTTCGCTGACGCTCCGCTCAGGGCTGACTGGTTCCCCGATTTAATCGGTTCGAGTCTTGTTGCGAGTAATCCTTAGACGGTGCTATTGTAGAGACATGCCATGGCATGTCTCTACACTTTGGAGGGAGTGCCCGTTTGTCAGATTTAAATTGGCGGGGCACTACAAGGATACCTCCACGCTAACTACCACTCTAGTCACCCGGTGCTAGCCCCATGATTGTTTCCCTTACCATATCACGGGATAATTTAGGTGGGAAAATGATTATCGGTAAGTCCGCTCCAGCTTTAATATATTCTTTGAGTTTCTTCTTTCCCGTGTCTTTAGTCCCAACTACCGCAATCGAATCCAGCAGGGCATCGCTTACGCCTTGAATTGCCTGATTTTTATTTCCTTTCTTACACGCTTCTACAATACGCTCCGCTTCATCTTTAAACCCATATCGGCTTATCATTTGATAATAATATGTCCCCATTCCACCTATATAATATGCAATGTAATCTTTAACCATGCGTTTTGATAAATCATTCTCCTTGTAAACACATGCAGGGATATACGGGCATACCATGAGATTATCTGGGTCTCTTTCCTTAGCACTTGCACTAGCGATAAGCTCCCTTATCCCGTCTTTAAGAAACCCAAGCGTGGTTAAGAAAGGAATCCATCCATCCGCAATCTCTCCGGTAAGCCGAATGTTTTTGGGACCGAGTGAGGCAATGTAGATAGGAATACTTTTTCTCAGAGGAGTAAACTGCAGGCGAAAATTTTTAAGTTTAAATATCTCACCATCATAATCCACCCTTTCCCCGCTTGTTATTATTCTTATAATTTCTACATATTCTCTTGTTCTCTTAAGGGGCTTCTCAAACTCCACCCCGTGCCAGTCTTTTATAACTATGGGACCGCTTGTTCCCAGCCCCAAGATCATCCTTCCCTCTGAGATCTCATCAAGTGTCGCCATGGTCTGAGCAATTATCGCAGGCGACCTGCTGAATACAGAGACAATCCCCGTTCCGAGTTTTACCCTTTTTGTATTAAGGGCGAGGACTGTAAGAAGGGAAAAGGCATCCCTCCCCCACAACTCTGGAACCCAGATAGAATCGTATCCAAGCTCCTCTGAAAGCCTTCCAATTTCTATAAGCTCAGTTTTAGTGATATCATGCCAGTATGGAATTACAAGACCGGTTTTAGAGTCGTTGCTCATCATTCATTAAGTCTAATGTACTTTTCATTTCTCCACCCAACTGCCGTCGGGGAGCTGAACCCACCATCCAGACTGAGCCTCGCTTCTCGTAGCGGCGGCAAACTGCTCGCCTGCATTCGGAATAACCCTTTTAATATTTTCAGGGGTTGGGTCAATGTTATTGATTTTTACAATTGCCTTGGCCATCCCCTCGATAATCGTCTCTCTATCCTTATTTTCGGCATTCAAAGCCGCCTTCTCATTCATTGTGAGGCCACTCCTTCCGACTAAAAGCCCTTTATTTCCCACTCCTGCCTTGCCCTCTGATAGCATAGTATTAATAACGTTAAGCCTCGCACTCCTATTTCTATAAGCCTGTAATACGTTAGGCATGCTTTTAATCTCTTTTACAATCTCTCTATCAAGATCATCCTGTGCCCAAGCATACGTGCTTAGGTCAATAGTGAATTTTCTCTTAAGAATAATCAGCCTCTTGGATTGAAGCTGCGGCTTATCGGGGTACTTCATCAGGGATTCGGGTTTGCTTGCAGGTCCTTCCTTTTTGGGGGCTTC
>JAKEHC010000038.1 GCA_022615255.1 Candidatus Dadabacteria bacterium
TAGTCATGGCGCTCTATCTCACGTCTAAGTTTTTCAACCCTTCGCTTAGCCTCTTCCTTTGAGACGTGTTTTTGATCTCTTTTCATTTTTTTCGATTTAGCAGTGGCGGGGTCACCCCGCCCCTACAGTATTGACCCTGGTTTTGTGGAATTTCTAGGGGCGAGGCATGCCTCGCCCCTACTGTGGTTCCTATTCTTTTCTAACCTCCTTAAGCCACTTGGAAAGCCCTTTCAAGTCCATCGCATTTACAACATCTTTCTTCTCAGCCCAGCCCCTTCTTGCCGTAGAAACGCCAAGCCTCATCATGCCGAGCTGGTCCGGGAGGTGGGCATCTGTTGAGATTACCAATTTAACCCCGACCTGGGTCACCTTTCTTACGTTAATATCATTTAAATCGAGTCTAAGATAGTAGGAGTTAACCTCAAGAGCCTTTCCTAATGACTTAGCTGTCTTAATAACCTCATCCATATCCACCTCAAACGCCTCACGCTCCCCGATTAACCTTCCCGTAGGATGGACAAGGGCATGCACAAAGGGGTTTTGGAGAGCCTTTACTATTCGCCTTGTCATGGATTCTCTATCCATTTTAAAGCCGCTGTGCACGGAGGCAATCACGATATCTAAATCCTTCAAAACCTCGTCAGGGTAATCTAGCGAGCCATCGCTCTTTATATCCACCTCTGACCCCATAAAAATTTTTATTCCCTTTATCTTCTTGTTTAACTCCTCCACCTCTTTTTTCTTCTCATAAAGCCTTTCAACTGAAAGGCCTCTTGCAATCCTAGAAGATGGGGAGTGGTCAGTCATAGCGATGTATTCATACCCTAACCCTTTTGCTTTTTGAGCCATCTCTTCGATCGTCACTTTACCGTCACTCCATTTAGAGTGCATGTGAAGGTCTCCCCTGATATCCTCGAGCTCTATCAGATTCGGTAGCCTTGAGTCTAAGGCGGCTTCAATCTCCCCTTTATCTTCTCTAATCTCTGGAGGAATCCAGGGAAGCTCTAGCGTTTTATAAATCTCTTCTTCTTTTTTTCCGGCTATTTTTTCTTTATCTCGAAATGCACCATACTCGTTAATTTTGAGTCCCTTTTCTAGGGCAATCGTCCTCAGCTTTATGTTATGCGCTTTTGAGCCTGTAAAATACAGAAGGGCAGCCCCATACGACTCCTGCTCCACCACACGGAGGTCTATCTGCGTCCCGTTTTCTAGAATCACACTTCCTTTTGTATCCCCTGCCGCTAAAACCTCTTTGACTGGAGAGAGATTTGTAAAAGCCTTTATAATCTCTTCTCCATTCTTTGCCATTGTAAGAATATCAATATCCCCTACGGTTTCTCTCATGCGTCTTAGCGAACCGGCTGCTATCGTTCCTTCTGTGCCGGGGATTTTACTTATCTCAAAAATTATTTCTTCTGCTAGGGGAAGAGCGATTCCAAGCGGCATCCTTTCTCCACTATGCTTAAGAAGCTCTATCCCACGCTTAATGTCTTCAACCTTTTTCTCTCCCATACCGTGAATCGTTAGGATTTTCTTCCCTTCGAGCGCCCTCTCAAGATCATCCAGGTTTTTTATACCGAGTTCTTTATTTAGTTTAGAAAGGGTCTTTGGTCCAAGTCCCTGAATCCCTAAAAGCTCTACAAGACCTTCGGGCACTTTCTTTTTTAACTTATCGTAATCATTTATCTTTCCTGTTTGTATGAATTCACTAATTTTATCCCCCAGATCTTTTCCTATTCCCGGGATTTTAGTAAGCTCATCGCGGTTTACAATATCCTCAATGTTTACGGTTAGTTCTCTTATATTTCTGGCGGCATTCCTGTACGCCCTGATTCTAAAAGGGTTATCCTCGAGAAGATCAAGTATGTCTGCCATTGTATCGAAGATATCTCCAATCTCTCTATTTTTGCTCATGTTAATGTAAATTATATTGTAGGTAGAATGGATTTTAAAGTAGAGACGACCCGGCGCGTCGTCTCTATAATTTAAGGTCTTACCAAGGAGGGGCGACCGGCCGGTCGCCCCTACGTTCTAGTCTAAGGGTGCTATCTCCTTCCGAATCCTCTGGATGAACCCCCCATCCTGCCTGTAGAGGTTCTTCCCATTCCTTTGAAGGAGCCGCCTTTATACCTATTAGAGAAGTTTGATGTTCCTATCCTGCCAGGAAGATTCTTTATGAAAGGCGAGTTTGATCTAAAATGGCGGCTGCCATTATTATTTCCTGGTTTTATTACGGTGCCGTAGCTATTAAAAGGTAATCGGGTTCGTAAATTTTTCTCCGTGCCCCTTTTCCTATCTACCCTTTTTATTCCCGGCTCTCTGAGTATTGGCAAGCCTGTTTTAATCATTTTGGACTTGTTACGGTACGGATTACGGTAAGAATAGGGATATTTGTAATATCGGCGTGGGGAGAAAAAGAACGGGTTATAAGCAAAGGGCGAGAAAATGAAGGGGCAGTTAAAGAAAAAGGGATACCCAAAAGAGAAAAAGAACGGATTACTGTAGTAAGAGAATCCGAATGAAAAGAAGAAAGGATTGTAATAGAAAGGGGCAAAAAGAAACGCCGGGTAAAAGAACGGGGATGGATAGTAATAGGGAGAGTTAACGTAAACTGGGCTTGTATATGCTGTATTAGTAGTGACAAAGTTACTAGACCTTGCGCCTGTCTCTCCAAAAAGGGTTATCCCTTTGCTTGCGTATGGGTCCTCTCCAACCGTCTGTGAATATGACTCTATACTGAATAAGATTAATACCAGGAAGGGCATAAAAAATAAGCTAAGAAAACCGTCCCTTTTTTTCCTCATGGTAACACCTCCCCAAGAGATAATATTAAAATTCTACCACAGGTTTTTAAACATTTATATATACAATTTTCAAATGGGATTTGTAATAAACCAGTTATATGGTAAAGGGCTTTTCAAATATCGGTTGGGGAAGGGATTTGAGAGATAAGTGGCTCAATCTTACAAGGAGAACTAGTCTACCTTTCCACTGACGCTGTTTCTACCTCATTGGAATAGCGTTTTACTCCGGAAAATATTCCATCTGCGATTTCATTTAAATAATCCTGGTTTCTTAGTCTTTTTTCATCCCGCGGGTTTGTAATGAATGACGTCTCTACAAGGATGCTAGGGACATCGGCGCCTATCAGGACTATAAAAGGAGCCTTTTTTACCCCTATATTTCTAACGGGCTGGTATTTCCTTGCTACATTGGTAGAGACTGAGCTCTGAACGTGCGAGGCGAGCCTTTTGGATTCGTCGATCTTAGAGTTCAAGAGGTATTTTTTTATTATATCCCTGAGGTCGCTTATTCCTTTTGTCGTGGTAACGTTCTCGCGTGCGGCAACGGCTAGCGCCTCCGGGTCGTTTGTGAAGCTCAGTATGTAGGTCTCAATCCCATGCGCGCCGCTGTTTCTAGCGGCATTGCAGTGTATTGATATAAAAAGATCAGCCCTTTGCTTTTTCGCTATGGCTGTCCTTTCTTCAAGGGGTATAAATCTATCGCTCTCCCTTGTAAGCATCACGCGTGAGATTCCAAACTCGCTTCCAGATTCCTCAATCTTTCTTTTAAGCGCTTTTGCTATGGCGAGCGTGACATCCTTTTCCTTCAAGCCCGTAGGACCTATCGCCCCCGGGTCATGTCCACCGTGCCCCGGGTCTATTACAACTGTTCTTACTTTTAATCCGAGCGCTCCACGCAGGGCTGTGATGTCTTTCCCATCCTGCTTTGGGAGACCAGGTAAGCCCTTATCCTCTTCTTGTTCTCTCTTCTTAGCAACCGCATTACCGGTTATATCATAGCCGTAGATGTCCATGACGATTCTGTAAGGATCATGCAATGAAAAAACCTTATAGTTCTTAAAGGTCTTCGTGTACAGGACAACCCTGACAGTATCAAGCGTATTTCTTCCAAATTTTATATCCTTAAGCAAGCCGCCCTCAACAGGCTCCATATAAAGATTACGGTCAACCGTTGTGCCTTTTATGTCAACGTAAAGCCTTTGAGGCACACCGATTTCCTCATCTTGCTTTAACAGGCGGGATTTGAAAGAGGTTTCCTTATCAATGTGTATTACTACCCTGGTTGAGTCATCGGCGGACCAATGACGTATCTGATTCACACGTGCAAGCCCCTTTAAGTCATTATCGGCACTGGCAATTTCTTTTTGAGGGATTTTATAGTCCTTGGGTTTATAGGGCGATAGCTCATCAAGCTTGCCCTTAGCCGCAGTTGTCATATCGCCCTTTGGGTAGAACCTGATTACCTTATCATACTCTCCATATGCCTCAGACTTATCCCATTCTTCGATTATCCTCGCAATCCTGAGCTGCGCATCATCGGTCAGATTGCTATCGGGGTAAACCCTGACGAATTCCTTGCTAAGCTCTATGGATTTTCCTAGGTTTTCCCTTGAGTTAAACCTGTTACCCATCTCCTCATACAGCTTCCCTGCGAGGAATAGGGAATTTGGCGCCTTGGGGCTATCGGGATAGGTCCTATAAATGCTATAGAAGGCTTGTGCGATTGAATGCCAGATTTCATAATTACTTATCTTAGATGGGTCTCCTATCAGTTTCTTATAAAGACCGACCGATTCTTGAAACAGCACCTCACCCTTTCCCTGGGGTGCCGATAAGACCTGGTAGGGAATCAGAAAGACTGCTAAAAGTAGCGCTAGGGCAGGGGTCCTAAGGCTCAATTTAATTAAATAATAAATCCATTTTAGGGAATTGTAAATCAGTTTTAAAAATATTTTTAGATTTGGCGAATCCCCCCGATCTTTCCGTGGGTTTTACGTGTCATGGAAGGGTAGCGAGGGCAAACGAGGTTGATGAAGCCTGTTGTGTTTCGTATCGGCTTCCCATTATCTTTTGAAAAGAGGGCGACTAAATGCTAAACTTTGCAAAATGAGGGTTATATTACTTGGATGCGGCACGTCAACCGGCGTTCCTATAATCGGCTGTAACTGCTCTACATGCACATCGAATAACCCAAGAAATAAGAGGACCAGGACTTCGGTTTTTATTCAAACTCATAAAAAAAATATAATTGTTGATACTTCTACAGACCTTAGATTTCAAGCCTTAACATATGGCATAACAAGGATAGACGGCGTCCTCTATACACACTCGCATGCAGACCATACACACGGCATTGACGATCTCAGAACATATAACTTTATTAATAAGATGATGATCCCATGCTATGGAGATCCAAAGACTGTTGCGACAATAAAAATGAACTTCAGGTATATATTCGACGGCTCATATGCGGCTGGTGGGAAACCGCAACTAGAGATAACTCCGATAACGGATGAGATGGATTTTCACGGAATAAAAATAACCCCGATAGAGATCAATCACGCAGACTGGATGATATATGGCTACAGAATAGGGAAGATGGCTTATCTTACTGACTGCAGTGGGATTCCTGAGAGATCAATGAGGAGATTAGAAGGGCTCGACCTTCTCATAATAGATGCTTTGAGATATACGCCTCACTCAGCACATTTCAGCGTTAACCAGGCTGTTGACTATGCCAGAAGGATTAAACCAGGGATTTCCGTCCTAACGCACATGGGGCATGAGCTTGAATACGACGAGCTTTCAAGGAAGCTCCCGGAAGGTATAATGCCTGCCTACGACGGGATGGAATTTGAGCTTGATGAGGCATGATTCAGGATGCACGATACAAGATGCATAAGGGGCAGACCCGAAACCAGAGGTGAAAAGGAGTTTACAAGATGCAAGAGATAATTCGCGAGCTACTAGAGCCCAACGATACGAAGATTGTTCTCTGTGTGTTGGATGGACTAGGCGGGCTTCCTCTTGATGGAAAAACGGAGCTTGAGGCGGCCTCTACTCCAAACCTTGACGAGCTTTCAAGGCGGGGGGCTTGTGGGCTTCACATGCCTGTAGCGCGCGGGATCACACCGGGAAGCGGTCCCTCTCATTTAGGACTTTTTGGCTACGATCCGTTTAGATACGAGATAGGCCGTGGTGTTCTTGAGGCGCTTGGGCTCGGGATCGAGCTCTCTCCTAGCGAGGTAGCGATTCGCGGAAATTTCGCAACACTGAAATATAAAGGAGCAAAACCAATTATAGCGGACAGAAGGGGTGGGAGAATAGCTACCGAAGAGAATAAAAGAATAGCAGGAAGGATTAGAGAAAAGATTAGGAGTATAGATGGGGTAAAGGTCTCTATAACATCCGGGATGGAGCACAGGTTTGCGCTCGTGTTTACTTTTCCTGAGCCTCTCCCTTCAGGGGCGGATGATATAACTGATACAGACCCTCAAAAGGAGGGAAAAGCTCCACTTAAGCCTACTCCGAGAAGAAAAGAGGCTGAGAGGGTGGCTCATATAGCAGAGAGGTTTATTGAGATTGCGACAGAAATCATTAAGGATGAGAAGGCGGCTAATTATTTACTTCTTAGGGGTTTTTCGGTTTATCCTAATCTCCCGCAGTTTTCTCAAGCCTATGGGCTAAAAGCTGCTACTACCGCCGCATACCCTATGTATCGGGGCGTGGCTAAGCTTCTTGGGATGGATGTTTTGGAGGTGCAAGATGCCTCTACCAGGAGCGGGGTGGAAACACTAAAGAGGCATTTTAAGGAATACGATTTTTTTTACTTTCATGTAAAAAAGACAGACAGCTACGGCGAGGATGGAAACTACTGGGGCAAGGTAAAGGTAATAGAGGAGTTTGATAGCTTTGTTCCCGAAATATTGAATCTTAAACCGGATGTCCTGGTTGTTACTGGCGATCATTCAACGCCAGCGGTTCTGAAATCCCATAGCTGGCACCCCGTGCCTTTCCTTCTCCATTCTCCCTACACACGAGGCGGGGGGAGTTTAGGATTCTCTGAAAAGGAATGCCTGAAGGGGGAGCTTGGTATATTCAGGGCGACGGATGCGATGCCCCTTATTCTTTCCCACGCAAAAAGGCTTCAGAAATTTGGGGCGTAGAATATGGTTAGACGACCCGGCAGTTCGTGTCTGCCAGCTGGTTGTCGTCCCTACAGAAGTGCGATAATCTATTGTAGGGGCGCCGTTAACGGCGTTTCTACTTGCTTATCAAGGGAGCGTATGCTAATTTAATTTTCAATTAGAAGGAAACGTGCCGAAGTGGCGGAACTGGGAGACGCGCTGTCTTGAGGGGGCAGTGCCAGCAATGGCGTGCGGGTTCGACTCCCGCCTTCGGCACCACTAATACGTTCAAGTATGCATGAGGGACTGGATTCCGGATTAAAACAATCGTAAATAAGGCCTGTAGATGGCTAAAGCCTTCAACTTTATAGTAGCAAGCTGATTACGAAATTAATCTGATCCTCGTAGAGGCTAATTTATTATCGCTTCGATGATGCTGAACTCGGATTCCGTTGGTATAAGAGACTGCATAAGGAAACCGGACAGCTTGAGCAGTTTTTCAAATTCCTCCTTAGTTCTTTCTCCACTCTTCTGTAATACCAATAGCTGTAAGTCCATTAATTTCCCATAATCTGGCTGATTTCGAGACAACAAAACAGGCTCGATTATAATGAGTTTACCCCCTGAGGTCATTGCCTTCCTGCAATTCCCCAACACCCTAACGGCATCTCTCTCATTCCAGTTGTTAATGAATGACTTCAAAACGTAGGCATCGCCGCCTTTCGGAGTCTCATCGAAACAGTCTCCTGCGACTAATGTGAAACGGTCGGAAATATCCAGATTTCCGATATGTTTCCTTACGCTTTCTATGACGTGAGGCAAATCAAATAGAACGCCTCTAACGCTCGGATATTTTTCTAAAATCTCGAGCAGCAGGTTGCCATAACCACCGCCTATGTCAACTATTGTGCCGAAATTTGAAAAATCATATGCCTTAATAATTGACGAAATAACACCTTTATATTTTTGCGCCATTGCGCGGTCAAACGTATTTGAAAATTGGGCATGGTTATTCACGTAATCTAAGAAGTCTTCGCCGAAAACATTCTTAAAGGCAGATTCGCCTGTCTTTATACTATACAAAAGCTGCCCCCAGGACTGATAACACTCTTTATCATTTATCATGATTACGTACTCTCGGAGAGAATTCGGAGACTCAGTTTTTAATAGCTCTCCCAAAGGTGTTAGGGTGAAGACGTTATCAGCCTCCTCATGAAAAATGCCCAACCCTGATAGGGCGCGTAAGAGTCGGTAGATCGATGCGGGATGAGCATCTAATGATCTAGCCAAGTCGGCAGAGTTTTTTGCACCGTCTTTTAGAAGGTCTGCAACACCTAATTTGGCGGCGACATAGAGGCATTGTGTGACCCAGTTGCCATGTATCATTTCCATTAGCTTCTTTCGATTGTCTTCTGTCATTATACGTTTTCGCCGTCTAAATCCCATTTAATAGGGTTATTTATAATGTATTTCCTTATTTCATCTAAATCTTTTTCATTTCGTATTATATGTTCGTAATAGTTTCTTTGCCAAAGCCGCATTCCGGGTGTACCACGGATTAAATTAATACGTTTGGACGATTGGTATTTGAAATACGCCACGATTTGACCCAATGTGTGTTTCATACCAGTTATGTTTTTATTGTAGGGGCGGGGTAACCCCGCCCCTACATGTGTATAATCGGTGATTATGATAATCCCATGCACATGATTTGGCATTATAACAAACGCATCCAAATCAACTTGCTTAAAATGGCTCGGCACCTCGTTCCAACAATCTTCAACCACATTCCCCCATTCATTCAACAGCATTTCCCCATCTAGAATCTCGCCAAACAAACATTTCATATTCTGTGTGCATATTGTCACAAAATACGCTCCGGATTGAGAATAATCGTAATCCTTTAACCTTATAGAACGACGATTGTGTTTCTCAGGAGCGTCAGTCATTTTTATAGCGCTTACTCGCCGCCTCCGAAATTGACGCTATCGTAGTAAGTTTGATTAATCAAGCCCCTGGGTTTCACATACCCGGAATTAAATAATATTCTGCTTTCTCAGGGTTTGGTAAAGCTCTTTTTTGGTCAGCACTAACGCTCCTAATCCGGAGAGTAGAACAAGGAAGGCTATTATTCCGCCGATAATAGGGATAAGCGTAATTATGAAATAGACTATTAATCCGACAAAAAAAGCCCAGCCTTCATGAACGGTCTTTCCTAAGCGCTCGAATATGTATAAGCCTCCCCAGAAGATAACGTATATCCTTGCGAGGTATACGGTTATTAAATAAGAGGCTAAAAGGATGAGTGCGAGCGGTATGCCCACAATTGTGCTGAAGATAAGTATCAAGGCTATTGGAGCCACAACCAGGGTAACAAACCCAATTCCTAACGAAGCTAGCGGTCTCTTTCTTAACGTAGAGACGGTATCTCGATTGTATTTGGGATAGAGGTAAATCAACAAAAGCCCTATGATTAATGTGGAGATAAAGCTTATGAATGTCACAAATAAGTAAAACCCGGCAAAGATTCCAAACATCTTCTCAGGCGAGGGCTTCGGCGGCGTCTTTTGGGTTACACTTCCTAGGATTTTCGCATTTTCGTCAATAGAGGCTTTTTCATCACTCCAATAGGTGAGGTCTCCACTAATCTCTGCCTTTGAGGTTAAACGAAGTGAGCCGACACATGCTTTTAGGTTTCCGCTTATTTTATCTGAAACAGTCAGATTTCTGGCGGCGATCATTACATCTTTCCCAATGGGGGCGGCTAGAAGAATACTGCCTCCTCCCGCTACAACAGTCCCACTAACCTTTGCGGAATCGGTAAGCTCTATGTTGCCGGCGCTCGCTGTCAGGTTTCTGCCTATCTCTCCATCGATTATTATCTGTCCGCCAATGATGCGAGCGTCTTGAGAGATTTTTCCGGAAATGCTAATCTTGCCGCCTGCTGCCAGGAGGTCTCCATTTATTGTGCCGTCTATCAGAATCTGTCCGCCAGCGGCGTAGAGATCGCCGTTTATTGTGCCTGAAATCTCTACCTTTTCGCCAAAAGCAAAATAGTCTTTATTAATTACCTCGCCTGAGGGCACGGTAACAAGCTCCCCTGTCTGTAAATTCGCTTCTTCCTGCTCTTTAGCTGAAAAGGCAGGTAAGGTAAAAAGTAAAACTGACAAGCCCAGGAAAATTATAAGCCGATTCATAGCAGGGGAGTTTAAAACTTCGTTATATAGGTGTCAAGCAATTATCTTTTCCCGAAACTTGACACCGTAATATTGAATAGAAGCCTCATTCGGTTATATAATTAGACCAATGCATAAAACAAGAAGGTTTATTGATCTTAGCCTGAAGATTGAGCCTGCTCCGGGTCCCGAACACCAGCTTCTTCAGATAAAACACGAGGAGCATCATGAGACGGCTGAGTATATGATGATGCGTTTTCAGTGTAGAAGGGAGGACCTTCCAAAGGGTTTAGGCTGGGCTAATGATTACATTACTCTGGGCACACATGTTGGGACACACATTGATGCGCCATGGCACTATCACCCCACCTCCGAGGGAAAGAGGGCAAAAACCATAGACGAGGTTCCCACGGAGTGGTTTTACGGAGACGGGGTTGTGATAGATATGAGACACAAGAAACCGGGGGAGTTGATCGCAACATCAGATTTGGAGGAAGCGCTTGATAAAATCTCATACAGGATAAAGCCGTTTGATATTGTTCTTGTGATGACTGGAGCAGACAGGCTATGGGGGACTATGGATTACTGGTCTAAGTTTCCGGGCTTGGGAAGGGAGTCAACCCTCTGGCTTTGCAATCAGGGGGTCAAGGTAATGGGGACCGACACTGCCGGATGGGATAGGCCTTTTGCGGCGATGGTAGAGGAGTTTAAAAGAACGGGTGACAGCAGCGTTCTCTGGGGGGCGCATTTTGCAGGGATTGAAAGGGAATATTGCCAGATAGAAAAACTCACTAACCTTGACCTCCTCCCGCCAAATGGATTCAAGGTGGCTTGCTTTCCTATTAAGGTTTCAGGCGGAAGCGCAGGGTGGGCAAGACCGGTGGCGATTATAGAGGAGTAGAAATTTTTGAGAAAACCTGAAAAGCGCCTTGCAATACTCATTATAAATTTGTAGAATGTCCTTATAGACAGATTGTTAAGGAGGAGACGATGAACGTTCAAAAGGTAATCGATGAGCTGAATAAGGGGCTTTCTCTTGAATATGCCAGCGTGATTCAGGGACTTCAGCACAGCTTTCTTGTTCAGGGGCTATTTAGAGAATCGATAGCCCCGATGTTAAAGGGACATGCCGAGGAGTCTTTTAAGCATGCAAAGATGCTTGGGGATAAGATCGTTGCCTTGGGAGGGCTTCCCACGGTAGAGCCGGCTCCTGTAAAGCAGGCATCCGATCTGGTAGAGATGCTGAAACAGGACCTGGAGTTAGCAAGGGAGGTTTATGAGCATTATGAATCCGTTTTGAAAATGGTTCAGGATGACACGCCGCTTAGGGTTATGATTGAGAATATGGTAGAGACTGAAAAGCAAGATTGTGAGGAGCTTGAAAAACTTCTTGAGTTAAAGAAGATAAGGGTAAAGGATAAAGAGCTTACCTTTAAGGTGAAGTAATAAGATTCTTTTGTTGAGTATCCTTTAAGGTTCTAATCCACCTTAAAAAAATGGGCTGGTAATAATCCTGCCTATTTTAATTTATCTAAGGTGAATTTTGTATAAGAAAAGAATTGTAGCTGAATCCTTTAAGATTCCATTTTTGTGGAGGACTTAAGTTCTCCGTTACATTTAGCAAATACCTTTAGACAAAGAATCTAAACCAGTGGGAATCTTATTACCTTTCCGAATGTAGATATATCGTCGTGTCTGATCAGTTTCTTCTCTTTTGTATCGTGTGTCTTGGAAAGGATTTTTACCAATTCATTCGCCTGAATGGAATCAATGGGAAGTGTTTTTTGGACATACCACCCTAAGCCCTCTCCATAACTCAGGAGGCGTATTTCAAACCTGTCCTCGTCTTCCTTTACAATGACCTCTATAATCTGGTCGTTGTCTTCTCCGTGTATGCTTCCAAGAAGCGCTTCACTTGCTTGTGAAATCATCTACTTCTAACTCCTTAAGTTAATAAATTTTATTTTATGAAATTAACTATCAATTTCAACATATTTTCCGTTTTTTGTCAAATTTGTGGATATAGTTTCAATTCCTCATAGGTAGGTTAAAAACGAAAATGGGCTGGAGGGTGTTCCGCTCTACAGAATGGTTTCAATCCCTTTCAGGGAGCAATGAACTTTTCTACATGTAAAACCAGAATGTGTCAGATCAGAAAGAGTCAGACAAGAATGTCTGACCTACCGGACTTGTCATTTGAATATGAATGACGGGAGAGGGCGAGCGCAAGGCTCGCCCCTACATAAAATCCCCTCTATCTCTCCTCTATAAAAGGGGAGAATTTTCTTTCCCTGCAAATGCGAAGCTTACATACAACTGGAAAGTCGAGCATACCATATTATTATATAGAGGGATAAATAAATGGCGAAACGAATAATTTTATACACTGGTAAGGGCGGAGTCGGAAAAACAACTGTGGCGGCGACTACTGCTCTTTTGGCGGCGAAGAGGGGGTATAAAGCGCTAGTTGTTTCAACGGATGCGGCGCATAGCTTGAGGGATTCATTTGATATGGAGCTAGGCGCCGAGCCAAAAGAGATAATGCCTAACCTGTTCGCTCAGGAAATAGACGTTTATTACTCGGTTGAAAAATACTGGGGGAAGCTCACGGAGTATCTCCAGTCCTTGCTAAGATGGCTGAAGGTGGACGAGATTTTAACGGAGGAGTTCAGCGTGCTTCCGGGAATGGAAGAAGTATCCTCTTTTCTCTGGGTTTATCACCATTTCAAGGAGGGATTATTTGACGTCATCATAGTGGACAGCGCGCCTACCGGAGAGACCTTAAAACTTCTCTCACTGCCAGACGTTGCAAGGTGGTGGATAATGAAGGTGTTTCCTATAGAGAGAAGGGTTGTAAAGGTTATAAGACCGGCAATGAAGGTCGTAACTGACATGCCGCTCCCTGAGGAAAAAACATATGACGCTATAGAAGACCTGTTTACGAAGCTTGACTCGATACAGAACACATTCTCTGACCCTGCGATCACCTCGATCCGTTTAGTGCTAAATTTGGAGAAGATGGTTATTAAAGAGACTCAAAGGGCTTATACTTACCTGAACTTATACGGTTATCCGGTGGATTCGGTAATAATAAATAGAACCATGCCTAACGAGCTAGAGCACCCATTTTTTGAAGAGTGGAAAAGGTCTCAGCATGTCTATAGAGAAGAGGTGGAGGAACTATTCAATCCTATTCCGACGTTTGAAGTCAAGTTGTTTTCGAAGGAGGTATTGGGAATCAAATCCCTCGAGGAGTTTGGTTCAAATCTTTTTTCGAAGAAGGACCCAACCAGAATCTTTTTTAAGGGCAAGCCTTATGAAATAGTGAAAGAGGATGGGGCTTATAATGTGCTTCTAAAACTTCCATTTGTATCTAAGGAGGAGATTAAGCTATTTCAAATCAAGGACGAGCTTACGATACAAATTGAAAACCATCGCCGCAATATCTTCCTCCCAAGGTTTTTAGCCGATCTCCCTGTCAAAGAGGCTAAGTTTCAAGATGACTTTCTTAGAATAATTTTTGAGAAGAAGGAGAAGAAATCCAAGGGCTAGAGTTTAATAGTTTGAGGTTATTGACAGGTGGGTAAGGGATTGCTTCGTCCCCATCTTTTTATTTCCATTTCTCGCGCACTGCGCTCGAAATAATGCTCCTCGCAATGACAGGA
>JAKEHC010000189.1 GCA_022615255.1 Candidatus Dadabacteria bacterium
AAGTTATCCCCTCCATAGGTATTTCTACCTCCTTGGGGATAGTTTCTACTCTAAAGAAGGAGTTATCCCAAAACCCAGGGGGGGTGACATTTTCATTTTGCGCTTAAATAGTGACATTATCATTTTGCAACAACATATCGGCTATAAGGGCTGGAATAAAATCACCATGAATGATAAGATCCGAAATTTCAAGCCTTTCTAAAGCCTTGAGACGTTTCTCTTCAAGCGATTTACAGTCGATCACTCGTCCTGTTGAGGCTTCATAGCAGGTAGATAAGGATATTGGTCCGAAGAGATTGATAAAAATATAATTGCCATCAGCGAAGCTCCCATCTCTAAAAACAACCATAGGGCTTTCATCTTTGGTAAGGTCTCTTCCGAGCATCACATTACTTTCATCATTGACTCCGAGAAGAGATAAGATAGTAGGAGCAATGTCGAGCTGACCTCCGGTAATCTGTCTCACTCCTGCGGCTTCACCGAATGGAAGACGGATTATCAAAGGCAATCTTTTTTGCAGCAGCCATGTGTAGTAATTATTTTGAGTTGGGTATCCAAGAGGCTCACTAATATAGTTTAATTCAATTCGTGGAGCAGCATGGTCGCCATAAACAACGACTATAGATCTATCTAAAAGGCCAGTCTCTTTCAGCTTATCTATGAACTCACCGAACTCTTTGTCGAAGTAATGGACTGCGTGCAAGTAGTTACCAATTGTAGTCTCTTCCAATTCACCAATGTTTAATGCCTTATACTTCTCGGGCACTTTATAAGGATGATGTGTAGAAGAAGTGAGAAGATAAGCTATAAAAGGTTCCTTTTGCTCCTGAAGTATTGGAATAGTTTGTATGAAAAACTGTTTATCTGATAACCATCGACCGATTCGTTCTCTGATGTTGTAGCTATCTTGGAAAAAAGATTGTTGGAAACCAATCCTTTTATGTATCTTAATCATGTTCCAGAACTGGGCAGCTCCACCTGTTGCGGAAAGTGTTGTATAACCATACTGTGATAATATTGCAGGAAGTCCAAAGTATGATCTGGAATGGAAGTTTCCAGCAACTGTTCCTACAGCAACAGGATACAAAGATTGCAGAGACATAAACTCAGCGTCGGAAGTTTTTCCCAGGTGAGTTTGGTCATAAATATTTACGAAATAAAGACTATCCTTGGCAAATTCCGACAGCCTGGGAGTGACGAGTTGTCCATTAACCTTAAGCCCAATAGGAAATGAGTTTAGCGACTCAACCATAATCAAGATGACGTTTTTTCCTTTAGCGATGCCGAATAATTTAGATTCATTATTTCTTTCCTTACGCTCGTTCTCTAAGTAGTCTTCCACGCGTTTAAGGTTACGCTTTTCAATTTTCTCATTCCTGCCAACCATCTGAGAGGCAATATCTACAATGTGGTAAGGCAGCAACCCTATTGTCCCGCACACATCTCTCTGGAGTGTAGTAGAGGCGAATAAATCATATTGATCTTTCCAAGCTAGACGGAAAGTTGGTGCAGCGATGATGATGCTTGATGCTAATGATCCTACAAACAAATACTTGATGTATTTGGGATCAAGATAAGGGATGCGTTTACACTTATTAATATAAAAAGGTAATAATACGATCCCTACAATGACATCAAGATAATATCCTATATATGAAGGCTTTAGCAGGTCAAGAATGCTTTCACGGACTTCTAGAAGCATGTGTGCATTTACAATTTCTGAGGCTGATAGAATATCCGCAAACATTAAAACATATAGCTTGTCTGCTAAGATTAATGAAGTAAGCAGCAAATCTAGTATTATGAGAACAATGAAGCGACTGATTCGGGGTAAAAATATGACTAGCGAAGCTAAAAGGAGAAGGATAGCAAGGTTCATACTTAACATATCGGGATGTGCTATAAACAGCCGATCAAAAGACTCATTTTTGTACCACCAAACATGCCTAAGGGAATAATAAAAGTAGAGCTGCTTACACCAAAGAGAGACTATCACCACAATCAAAGGAGCGATTTCAAGTAGCCAGACATTAAAAGAGCTGTTCAGTATTTGGTGTATTGGCTTTGATAGATTCATTCTTGGAATTTGTTTTATTTAACTTTCACAAGTGAGGATTTGATCATAGGGCAATTGTAATATAGTAGTTTCATTAAGTAACTTGTTTTACTGAATCAAATATATGCTAACTATAACAGAGGCGTTACCAAGTCTCAAAGAATACGTTATATTGATGAGAATTCATATTGACTGCATACTAGATCAACTATTGAATTGTGCCTCGTCTCATCAAGCACGGCATGATGTCGGCATCGTCGATAAGCAAAGATTCTCCTATGCGTCATGCTAACCCAATGCAGCGGGACCAATCGATTTCACATAGCCAGAGCGCCATTCAACTGCCCCTGCACAATATGCTTGCAGTCATAATTTTGACCCTTCTCTGTCAGACTGAATCGGTTTGGATTACATCAATGTTTATTATGCTTAAGCTGTAAGTTTTTTACCACTCAAAATCTCCCGTAATTAAAGATATTTCTTGGAGACTATCTAATTTCTCTAAATAAGATATCACTTGCTTACATGATTTTTATGACTATATTATCCTTACAAACATTTTAGGAGGAGTAGTTAATGAAGAAATTACCAACGCTTCTGGTTTTCATTCTCTCAGTTCTAATAATAACTTCGATTGGATGTGAGAAGCCAAAAGAAGGAGCCATAACGGAGAAAACGACACAGAAAAAAGAGGATATTGTAGAAACGCTAAAAGTTCGGGAGCTTCCTTCATTTGCCGATCTCGTTGAGAAACTGAAGCCCTCTGTTGTAAACATAAGTACTACGAGCACGGTTAGTCAAAGGGGTATTTTCCCGAGATCACCTTATGGAGAAGAAAATCCATTTGAGGAATTTTTTAAGAGATTTTTCGAGAATATTCCACAACAGGAGTTTAAGCGAAGCGGACTTGGTTCCGGATTCATCATAAGCGAAGATGGATACGTAGTGACAAATAACCATGTAGTTGATAAGGCACAGGAGGTAGAGGTAATTCTTGAAGATGGAAAGAAATATAAAGCCGAAATTGTAGGGAAGGATTCAAAAACAGACATTGCTGTACTCAAGATTACCCCTGAGCAAAAGTTACAGGCTGTAGTGTTTGGAGACTCTGATAGGCTTCGGATTGGGGATTGGGTAGTTGCGATAGGAAACCCTTTTGGGCTTGGTTATACGGTGACAGTAGGCATAGTAAGCGCAAAGGGAAGGTCTCTTGGCCTTAGCAGCTATGATGATTTTATCCAAACTGATGCATCTCTCAACCCAGGAAATAGCGGCGGCCCTCTTTTTAACCAGATGGGAGATGTAGTAGGTGTTAATACCGCTATAATTGCAGGAGGTCAGGGGATAGGGTTTGCGATACCGATAAATATGGCAAAGAATGTAATTGAACAATTAAAAGAGAAAGGCAAGGTTGTCCGCGGATGGCTTGGGGTGCTGGTACAGCCAATTACGCCTGCCATTGCTGAAAACTTGAAACTTAAAGAAGCAAAGGGGGCATTGGTAGGTGATGTAGCGCCTGATAGTCCCGCTGGGAATGCAGGGATACAAAGGGGGGACGTCATTATTGATTTTAATGGGAATAGAATTGAGGACGTAAACGATCTTACTACCCTTGCAGCAGCTACCCCACCTGGAATGGAAGTAAAATTAAAGGTAATAAAAGAGGGAGAAGAAAAGGAAATCAATGTTAAACTCGGAGAGTTTCCTGATGAAGCTGGAGAAGCAACCGAGAAAGAGGTTAAGGAAAGGCTAGGGCTTACGGCACAGGAAATAAACCCTTCGCTTGCAGCCCGCTTTCGTCTTCAGATCGAAAAGGGTGTTGTTATAACGCACGTCGACCAGGGAAGCGTAGCGGATGAGTCAGGATTGAGACAAGGAGATGTGATTTTGGAGATAAATGATCAGCCTGTAAGCAATATAGATGATTATAAAAGTAATGTGGATAAGATGGAAAAGGGAAGGTCTTCACTTTTTCTCATAAAAAGGGGTAAAAACACTATATATGTGGGGATTAAAACTGAATAAGGGTGATAGAATCAGCATATGATTGGTTTTAGCTTGCTGGGGATTTCGCCGACCGGAAAGTGGATTGCGTGCCGCTTGTATTTGTCGCCCATTTCTAGGGTGGCAAGATAGTACATGAAATTATATACTGGGATCAGGCATCTGTGCTTGTCCAGATTAATCTACGTGGCGCTGAAAGCCTGCTTATTACTGGCATTGAGGGCGCGCCCGGAAGATCTTCGCCCCGAGCTTGCCCTCGAACGAGCATATAAAGCGAGCCGACCGAGACAAGTATAACCTCAAATGTAGCCATAGATTATATTTGTTATAATTTAAACGGGAAAAGAAAATCCATAAGAATTAAGTGTGGATCACTATTATGAAGGAACCACTATGGAGACCCTCAGACGAGCGGATCAAAAAAGCTAACATGAGCCATTTCATCGAGTTTGTCAATAAGAAGTACGGGAAACAGTTTCACACCTATGATGAGCTGTATCAGTGGTCCATTAATAGCATCCCTGATTTTTGGGAATGCATTTCGGAGTTCGGAGGAATCGGGGTCTCAAGGAAATACGACATCGTTGTTGATGACATGAATAAAATGCCCGGGGCTAGATGGTTTATCGGCATGAGGCTTAACTTTGCTGAAAGCCTCCTCCGCTACAAGGATGATCATGTTGCCTTAATATTCAAAGGCGAAGCTCAGGAAGCGATCAGAATGAGTTACTCTGAGCTTTATGATAACGTGGCTCGCTTAGCAAAGTCCTTACGGGATATAGGAGTGGCAAAGGGAGACCGGGTTGCCGGATTCGTACCTAACATGATAGAAACAGTAATCGCAATGCTTGCTACCACCAGTATCGGCGCAGTCTGGTCTTCCTGTTCCCCCGACTTTGGAATAAAGGGGGTTCTCGACCGCTTTGGTCAGATTGAGCCAAAGGTTTTGTTTACAGCAGACGGATACTACTACCAGGGGAAAAAATTTGACTCTTTGGAAAGGATTTCGGGCATCATAAAAGAACTCTATTCAATCAAAAAGGTGGTAGTGATTCCGTACACAGAGAAAAAGCCCAATATCGCCTGTATCCCCAATTCTATTCCCTACGAGGATTTCATATGCAAACAAAGAGAACTTGAAATCGAATTTGAACAAGTATCTTTTGACCATCCACTCTACATTATGTATTCCTCTGGGACAACCGGGTTACCCAAGTGTATGGTACATAGCGTCGGGGGCACTTTAATTCAACATCTTAAGGAATTGAAACTTCATACAGATCTGAAACGGGAGGATACCATTTTTTACTTTACCACCTGCGGTTGGATGATGTGGAATTGGCTAGTCAGTTCTTTAGCTTTAGGAGCAACAGTGGTTCTTTACGATGGCTCACCTTTCTACCCCGACCCAGGGGCACTATGGAAACTGGCTCAAATTGAGAAGATAACTATCTTCGGAACCAGTGCTCGGTATACTGCAGCCATTGAAAAGGAAGGAGTCAAACCAGGGAGGGATTACGATCTCGGGGAGCTTAAAACGATTCTTTCTACTGGCTCTCCACTCCAAGTTGAAAGTTTCTATTACGTTTATCGGGAAATCAAGAAAGATGTACAGCTTTCATCTATTTCAGGTGGAACGGATATTATTGGATGTTTTGTTTTAGGAAATCCAATCGGGCCGGTCTATCCTGGAGAGATACAATGTCGGGGGTTAGGTATGAAGGTAGAAGCTTTTGATGTAAATGGGAAGCCTGTTATTAACCAGAGAGGGGAATTGACTTGTACTGCTCCGTTTCCTTCGATGCCAATATATTTCTGGAACGATCCAGATAACAAGAAATACCTTAAGGCTTATTTTGAAAAATACCCAAGTGTCTGGGCGCATGGTGACTGCATTGAAATCACCGATACTGGTGGAGCAATTATCTATGGTCGTTCTGATGCTACTCTTAACCCTGGGGGCGTGAGAATAGGAACAGCAGAGATTTATCGTCAGGTGGAAATCTTCTCTGAAATCGTTGATAGTATTGTAGTGGGTCAGAGATGGGAGAATGATGAAAGGGTTATTTTATTCGTGAAATTGGCTGAGGGTGTGGAACTTACTGAAGAACTTAAAAACAAGATTAAAAGGGTCATAAGAGAGAATGCTTCTCCTCGTCATGTCCCAGCAAAGATAATTGCGGTAAGGGGCATTCCATACACGGTCAATATGAAAAAGGTGGAGCTGGCAATAAGAAACGTTATCCACCGAGAGCCAGTGCTGAACGAGGATGCTTTAGCCAATCCAGAGTCGCTGGAGCTTTATAAGGAACTTCCTGAACTTCAAACCTAAGAAGAGGAGCAGGCAATGACAAAGAGTACCGATTTTTTACTGATAGGTGGTGGGCTTGCAAGCGCAACTGCCGCGGAGACACTGAGGAAAGAAGGGGCAGAGGGTAGGATCGTCATCATATCGGCGGAAAGCCGCCCTCCTTACCACCGTCCGCCACTCACTAAGCACTTTCTTCTTGAGAAAACGAAGCAGAGCTTGCTTTATATTTAGCGACCGATTCAGCCCGCAATATTACAGGAGCTGCAATACCTATTGATGAAGGATGAACCGCACAGTAAGAAATTAACCAAGACATATACAGAACATCAAAGGGTTGAGCATGATTTTATTTTAAACGTCCTCTCACCGCTTTGGAAAAATAATCTACAAACTCAGAGGGTTTCATATTCGCTATGGTGGAAAGCTTGTTCACCTTCTCCGGGTCTTCAATATCCTCTTTTGTAATCTTTATCATATATTTCTCTGCAACCTCATAGGATTCCGTGTTTATGTCTACGGGGCGGATCTTTGTCCTCCCTGTCTTCGGGTCCAATATCTCGTCGAAATATATAGGGACCATCTTCCCTGCCTGAATGCTAACAAGAGCGCCTGAACCTCCTTCGAGGAGGAATTTAATTGCTCCATAGCCGAGGTCACGGGTATATTTAGCATCAAACGGAATCGGAGGGGCGCATCTAAGCTCATAACCTATGTTCTTATCAACTATAGTGGTTTTTATTCCCTTCTTTATGAGTCGTCTCCTTACTTCATTTTTAAGCAACTTGCCAAGGTCGATCTCTGAGAGTCGAATGTTTCCATACTCATCTTTCTCTACTTCTTTTAATTCTTTTAGCTCTGATTCATAAAATTTTTCAGAAAGCCCCTCTGCGAGCACAACAACTCCATCTTCTCTCCCCATGCTTAATCTCTTTACGATCGAGCCCTCGATAATGCTAATAAGTTCATCCAGTTGAACCTTGTCTTTGCTGAATTCCTCTGGAATTATGGTAAGTGTGGCTCCTGAAGCCTTTCCTATCCCGAGTGCAAGGTGGCCTGTTTTTCTTCCCATGGTGATGACCAAGTACCACCTACCTGTTGTTTTTGCGTCTTCCATAAGGTACTGAACGATGTTAGTGCCATGGTGCCTAGCTGTCTCAAAACCGAAGGTTGGCGTATAACCGGGAAGGGGCAAATCATTATCAATCGTTTTTGGCACATGGGCTACCTTTATATAGCCTTTTGCTTCCGCCTCGACACGGCTCGCTGAAAACATCGTATCATCGCCACCGATAGTCAGAAGGTATCTGACACCGAGCTCTTTTAAAGCTCTTATTACGTTCTGCATTTTCTCAGAACTTGTTGTAGGATTTTCTCTAGATGTTCCCAGAATGGAGCCGCCTGTAAGGTGAATGCGTGAGGTATCATAGATTGTTAAATCTCTAATATGCTTTTTATCTCCCTGTGCAAGCCACCTGAACCCGTCTAGAATTCCTATTACGGTTTTTCCTTCATTAATGGCTTCTATAGTTACAGCGCTTATGACTCCATTAATTCCCGGAGCAGGGCCTCCTCCGACGAGAATACCGAGGGTCTCAGATGAAGTTTTTTTATTCTTATTGCCGCTCATGTAAAAGAAATTCTAGCAAATGATTCGATGAATTACCACTAATTACTGAATTGAGTGTAATGAACAAATTATTTAATTTGGATAACTGTTTTTTTAGTTTTAATAGCAGGTAGACCCGGGACGGTATCGTTTAATTGCCTACGTTTATATCTTGGTGTGAAGGATTCATTGGAATTATGATCCATCCCACTATATAGGCTATAATAATAGGAAGTATGGCAGTTGCTAATCCAATAAAAACTATGGCGAGCCTTATCAATGTTGAATCAATCTCAAACATCTCGCCAAGCCCGCCGCAGATGCCCGCTATCATCCTGTCTTTTTTTGAACGGTAAAGCTTTTTCATGCCCTTACTCTATACAATTTAATAAGACTACGCTACCCCCTCCCAGAGGTCTCCGCCATCTCCCTTAGCTTATCTATCACTTTAGGCGTCACCAGATCAGGGTTAAGTCTCCACAGCCAATTTCCATCTGTCTTTGCGGGGCGATTCATCTTTGTCTCCTCTCCGAGACCTAATATATCCTGCATAGGAATGATACAAGTGTTTGCTGGAGACATCATTGCAAGCCTTATAAATTCCCAGTGAATGTTTTCTGCCGAAACCTCTCTTCCTATGTATTTAATAAACCTTTTTCTAGACTCAGGGCTTGCCTCGGACCTCCACCATCCTTGAATTGTGTTATTGTCGTGTGTCCCAGTGTATGCCACTGAGTTTTGTAATATATTATGAGGTAGGTATGAGCTCTCAGGAAAGTCATCTCCAAATGCGAATAGAAGTAAACTCATTCCAGGAAACCCAAAGTCTTTCATGATTTTTACCACATCAGGCGTAATTAACCCAAGGTCCTCTGCAATAACAGGGAGATGTAGAAAGCGCTTTTTTAAC
Organism: Candidatus Dadabacteria bacterium; assembly: GCA_022615255.1. Lineage (GTDB taxonomy): Bacteria > Desulfobacterota_D > UBA1144 > Nemesobacterales > CSP1-2 > CSP1-2. The sequence continues at coordinate 8,888 of JAKEHC010000189.1, forward strand.
TTTTTAAAAAAGTCTTTAGCAGGTGCTTTTCTCCATTTTCCTTTTATTGCTGTTTTCTCCCCTGCCGGGACCTCCCAGTAACCAACAAAACCCCTAAAATGGTCAAGCCTAATCATATCAAAAAGTCTTAGGTTGTGTTCTATTCGTTTTATCCACCATGAATAGCCCTCTTTTCTAAGAACTCGCCACCTGTAGACCGGATTTCCCCAAAGCTGGCCCTTTTTACTAAAATAATCGGGAGGTACTCCGGCGACAAATATCGGCTTCTTTCTTTTGTCTAACTTGAAAATCTCTCCATTCGCCCATACATCTACGCTATCGTAATTCACATAGATAGGAATATCACCAATTATTCTTATGTTTTTTTTATTACAGTAGTTTTTAAGTGAACTCCACTGCTTATAGAAAAGAAATTGTAGAAATTTTTCTTGATCGATTAAATCACGCAATTCATCTTTAAGCTTTACCATCTTTTCCTTTTTTCTATCTCTTATGTCTAAAGGCCAATCTACCCACACAGCTTTTTCATGACGTTTCTTTAAGGCGGCGAAAAGAGAATAATCTTCTAGCCAATAGAAACTATCACTACAGAAATTTTCGAATTCGTTCCTTTTACTATTCTCCTTAAACCTTTTGAATGCTTGGTTAAGGAGCATATTTTTATAATTCGTTACTGAATAGTAATACACTTTATCTATGGAAGGAGAGGGTGGCTCTTTAATATCAGAATGTGATAAGAAGCCTTCCTGTACAAGAGATTCAGGGCTTATGAGAAGAGGGTTTCCTGCAAAGGCAGAAGGGCTACTATATGGTGAACTTCCATAAGCCAGATTAGTCGGGTTTACAGGAAGTATCTGCCAGAAGCTCTGTTTGGATTCAGAGAGGAAGTCGACAAACTTGTACGCCGATGGTCCCAGGTCTCCTATACCGTAAGGCGACGGAAGAGATGTAATATGAAGTAGTATCCCGCTTCCTCGTCCTTTCACTTTTCTCCCTCTATCTTACCCACTAAAGACACAAAGTTAGAATTAAGATAATTTGGCGTCTGTACTATTTTATCTTCTGTATTCTGGCTTCTTAAACCACTTTAAAACTCGTATTCTTTCTTCATGCCTTGGTAGTTAAATAGTTTTAATTATCTAACTCTAATTGAGAGTATTTCTCCTAGAGAGGTGAATTTGCTTATCCATACCCTTGCGCTTTTATCCCCTCGCTCAGCTTGCTTCAGAATCTCGGGATAAACAGTTTTCAGCATCTTATAATAGGCATTCTGAGGCTTCCAGAGGTTCACCAAAAATGGCAGAGAGCGTGTTAAATCCAAAGAAGTTCCCAGTGCCTCTAGGAGAGAGAGGTCGGTGGGGTTAGCAAAAAATAGCTCTGCCAACCGTTCTATTCTCCTTCTAAGTGTGTACTCTAGAGTTTCTGCATCAAGAGTAACTCCCTCCAACCTGACTTCTTCCAGAAGGGTTTGGATGCGTTCTAAGTCAATCTTCTCGCTCTCAAAGGCACGGCGGAGATTGCTGTTCAAGACAAACTCGGCAGCGGTATAAAACGCCTTGGGCGAAGGAATGTGCAAGTCCGTGAGAAAACGCATCATAGGGGCGCTTCGCTCGTAGAGTTGGCGGTATATAGCCTCAGCCTCAGTTAGAGTGGATTCAAAGAGTAAATTCAAGATCTTGCGTTGCTCATCACGGAATAGTGATCTTAGAGAGTAAGTAGATTCCCCAAAGTGCTTATCAAGGAGTCGAATGACGTCAGGAAAGTCCGCTCTTTTAAAAGCATCGCTCAACTCCTTCACTCTGGTCTTATAAGTCTCTTCTCCCTGGAACTTTCTGATACCGCCGTTTACATTATGGTCACCGAAATGCAAAACTCCGAAGCTTAACAAGTCTGATTCGCCTGTAATCTCAGAGGTCATCTTCACACGTCCCACTATGAGCTTTGCTTTTCCGGTCTCGAAACTCTGGTAATCCTCACGATCGGATGTATAGCAATAAATCTTAGTTCTTTCAGGATATTCTTCAAACAAGGAGCTGACGGCGTAATGTGCTACGGCCTTCTTGCAGTCGACCATAGCGGGCTTCACAAACTTCTCGTAGATGCGACGGCCATCGCGATGCTCAGGGATATTACTCTTTGCCTGTTTGATCAGCTCAAGGAAGTGGGGTTCAAACGAGTCGTCAAATAGCTCTTCAGCCAGTTGAAGTACACGCCCCGCATACTGAATGATCTGCACTGTTTCGATACCAGATAATTCGTCAAAAAACCAACCGCAACTGGTATACATGAGCATGGCGTGGCGCTGAAGTTCTAAGAGTTTAAGCGCTGTAATCTTATCAGGCTCACTTAGCTTATGAGTGGCGTATTGGCTCAAGAACCCTTCGACACTCTCAGGCGAGCGGTCGAGAATAACCTGAATATATCCGTCACGTGCTGCCCATGGATCCTTTAAAAACTGGCGCCCCTTCTTTTCATAAGGTGGAGAAAGAGTATCTCGAATCCAGTCAAGAGACTCTCTGAGCGGTGCGCGCCAGGACTGATTCCACTCTGGATGCCTCCCTGAATTACAACCACAGCCCCTTCGCCACCTTTCGACACCATGAGCACAACTCCAGGAGGTGCGCTCAAAGATCTCTACCTGATAAGTAGGCGGGTGTTTTTCCAGATACTCGCCATAATTAGTCAAACTCGCTAGATTATTGGTTTCAATGTATTGAAGAGCGTATGCTAGAGCCATGTCTCCGAATCTGTGATGATGGCCATAGGTCTCGCCATCAGTTGCAATAGTAACTATCTCATAACAATCGCGCTCCTTATTGAAGGCGCCTATGAGTCGATGAGCAAAGTTCTCGCCGCTTGAAAGCAAGCCCTCAAAGGCAACGGCACGGGATATCGCCCCATCATAGAAAAAGAGGTTTATCTTTTTACCGGAGGGGAGGTTGAGATCATATGCCATAGTGGGATCTACGCGCCCTCCGCTGACATCGCGCCATGTCCGTGCGCCGATTGTACGTACCCTGCTTGCCTGATGGGGTGAAAGAATTGTAAATCTGATACCAAAATCTGAAAGGATGTCTAGGGTTTGTAAATCTACAGCAGTTTCCGGGAGCCAAATACCTTCGGGTTTACGTCCAAAGCGGCGCTCAAAGTCCCGGATACCCCATACAACCTGTGTGTATTTATCACGGGGGTTCGCTAAGGGCATAATTATATGGTTATAAACCTGGGCTAGGGCTGAGCCGTGCCCTGAGAAGTTTTTTTGACTAACTCTGTCAGCTTCTAAAATAGCCTGATACACATCTGGAGATTTTTTCTCAAGCCACGCAATCAGTGTTGGACCAAAGTTGAAGCTTATCTTCGAGTAGTTATTTACAACCTCTATAATCTTTCCTTCATGGTCGAGGATACGAGAGACGGCATTTGTGGCATAACATTCAGCTGTTATTTTTTCATTCCAATCATGGTATGGGTGTGCTGAGTCCTGAAGCTCGATCTCTTCAAGCCAGGGGTTTTCTCTAGGCGGTTGATAGAAGTGACCATGGATACATACAAACTTATCGGTTTTTAAGCCTATGCCCATAGGGTATGTTTATATTCCTGATTACAGTTTTACTGATTGTCAGTTTATGCATGATTTAAGGAGAATGCTAGAGATACTATACTTATTGCGTGGGGAAATTATAACGTTTTCTTCCAACTAATATTTTTTGTGCTTTTCATCATATCTTTATTTTGTTTCATTCTTAAAGAATAAAACGCTGAGAGGAGGTAGGGTAAGATACAAAGAATATGGCCTTCCATGTGAACCAGAAGGGTTAGCCTCAAAACCACCAGAATTTCCCAATCCGCTTCCGCCATAGAAAACGGAGTCGCTGTTTAAAACCTCCTTCCAGAAGCCTCCCCTTGGAACTCCTATATGATAGTTGAGTCTAGGAATGGGCGTAAAGTTGCACACAACGAGAATGATATCGCTAGTATGCTTGCCTTTTCTATAGAAGCTTATAATGCTATCCTCAGAGTCCTTAAAATCAATCCACTCAAAGCCCTCAAAACTAAAATCCAACTCATATAGGGCTTGCTCAGTTCTATAAAGGTGATTTAGGTCTTTGACCCATAGTTGTATACCCCTATAAAATGGGTATTGAAGGGAATGCCATTCTAAACTCTCATCATGAACCCACTCTCTACGCTGGCCAAACTCTCCACCCATAAATAGGAGCTTCTTTCCCGGATGTCCGTACATATAACCAAATAAAGCCCTCAGATTTGCATTACTCTGCCACTCATCCCCTGGCATCTTTCCAATTAGAGCCCCTTTTCCGTAAACAACTTCATCGTGAGAAAGTGGAAGTACAAAATTTTCTAAGAAGGCGTACCATATGCTGAAAGTTAGCTGGTTATGGTGATACCTTCTAAAGATAGGGTCTATTGAGAAATATTTTAAAGTGTCGTGCATCCAACCCATATTCCACTTCATACCGAAGCCAAGGCCTCCGACAAAAACCGGTTTTGAGACCATGGGCCATGCAGTTGATTCTTCAGCTATGGTTTGTACGTCGGGGAACTCTCCATATACCGCCTCGTTTAATCTTTTTAAGAAGCTTAGAGCCTCCAAATTCTCCTTTCCTCCATAAACGTTTGGTATCCACTCTCCTTCTTTCCTTGAGTAGTCTAGATATAACATGGACGCCACAGCGTCTACCCTTAAGCCATCGACGTGGTATTTATCTAGCCAGAAAAGGGCGCTGCTTATAAGAAAGGCTCTTATCTCGTTTCGCCCGTGATTAAATATATAGCTTTTCCACTCGGGGTGAAAACCCCTCTTTGGGTCTAAATGCTCATATAGGTGTGTACCATCAAAATAAACAAGCCCATGCTTGTCATCTGGGAAATGTGAAGGAACCCAGTCTAGAATTACACCAATTCCATTCTGATGGAGGTGATCAACTAGGTACATGAAGTCCTGGGGTGTCCCATACCTGCTTGTGGGTGAAAAGTATCCAACTGTCTGATACCCCCATGAGCCATAAAATGGATGCTCCATCACCGGTAAAAACTCAAAATGGGTAAAACCCATTTCCTTTGCATATTCCCCAAGATAGTGAGCTATTTCTCTATAAGTAAGAAACCTATTTCCTTCTTCTGGAACCCGTCTCCATGAGCCCAGATGAACCTCATATATGGAAAAGGGAGAGTTAAGTGAATTAGACTTATTTCTATTCTTCATCCAGTCATCGTCTTTCCAATCATAGCCTAGTTCCCACACAACTGATGCTGTCTTGGGTGGGATTTCGGAAAAGAAGGTGTAAGGATCTCCCTTTTCAACCTTATAATTGTTATATTTAGAGGTGATGTGATACTTATAGGTCGTTCCTTTTCCGAGAAGGGGAATAAAGCCTTCCCATATACCTGAACCGTCCCATCTCACACCTAGCTGATGAGAATTTGGATTCCAGCCATTAAAATCACCTATAATTGATACCCTTTCTGCATTTGGAGCCCAGACAGCAAAGTATGTTCCCTGCGTTTCGTTAACGGTCATGGGGTGAGAACCGAGTTTGTTGTAAAGCTTGAAATGACTCCCTTCTTTAAAGAGATATATGTCGTGATCTGTAATAAGACTTATTTCGTGCATTATTTTTGGATTTCCTTTATTTGAAATTATTGGATGTTCGCAATTGATTATACTATCATTTATTAGTATAGGATGTAACTCAAAACGGTCTTATTCAGAAATTTAAAAAATGACCGAATTTTCATGCTTTAAAGAAACCCCGAAATAGAGTAGATGAAAAGATTATCACTTTGTTGCTTTATATAAATCATATGGGGATTCTAGGACAATAATAAATTACTCCAAAGTAAAATAGGGTGTTGATTTTGATTAAAAAATGAGTAAAGTTTAGTCAAATTATAAATTTGATTAAATTGAAAAATAAAGGTGTAGCAATCGACAAAGAAGCAACAGGCTTTGAATTGTTACAATCTTTAATTGTCAATCGACATCCTATAGTTTTGTCTTGCAACTTCCTCAATTCCTCTAATAAATTTTATATATTAAATTTTGATATGATCTTGGAGCTTGATGTTTCTTATGGAGGATTGAATGCGTGAGCTCAGGTTCGACCCGATTAGAAACAGATGGGTGATAATATCGAGCGAGAGGGCTAGAAGGCCAAGCGATTATATAATGGCTGGAGATGAGACCAATAAAGACGTAAGATCTCCAGCCGCATGCCCATTCTGCGAGGGATCGGAAGAGAAGACACCTCCCGAAATATTTGCTATAAGAAGCCAGGGGACGAAACCTAATTCGCCTGGTTGGAGGGTTAGGGTTGTTCCAAATAAATTTCCAGCGCTGCAGATAGAAGACGATGCCATTAGATATGGCACGGGGATATTTGATGTAGTTAGTGGTGCTGGTGCGCACGAGGTCATTGTCGAGACTCCTGATCACAATATGGGGCTGAGTGACCTGGATGTGGATTGGATAAAAGATGTGCTTTTTACTTTCAGACAAAGGATAAGGGATTTGTTTGGTGATCCCAGACTGCGTTATGTGTTGATATTTAAAAACCACAAAGCCCAGGCTGGCGCTTCTCTTATACATACGCACTCTCAGCTTATAGCGACTCCTATGGTACCGCCTGTAGTCAAACAGGAGCTTACAGCATGTAGGGAAAATTATAGAGCTAAGGAAAGATGTCTCATATGTGATTTGATTAAACAGGAAATCGACTTTGGTGCAAGAATCATTCATGAGACTAAAGACTATATAATCTGGAGTCCATTTGCTTCTAGTTTTCCCTTTGAGACATGGATACTTCCCAAACACCACCTACATGATTATTCAATGCTACGCGATGAGGAACTCAGGGAACTCGCCCCTGTTTTAAGGCTTTTACTTAACTCCATAAAGAGGCTATTGAATGACCCGCCTTATAATTTTGTCATTCATACTTCACCACCAAGATTCAAACGCCCCGGTCAGCCCCAACACTGGGACTCGATTGAGTCCGATTTCCACTGGCATATAGAACTCATTCCACGCCTTACTACAATTGCAGGGTTTGAATGGGGAGCTGGTTTCTTTATCAATCCGACTCCCCCAGAGGCAGCAGCAGATTACCTGAGGCAAGATATAGCTAAACTTGTCGAGCTTAGAAGGGTGATATGATTATTATAAAATCCCTATTGACATATAAAGTAAAAAGCTTTATTTTGTAAGCTAAAATTAATTAATTTACTTAAATGGTTAAATCGGTTCTAAAAAGATACATCTGGGTCATAAACATTATACTATTGGCTTGTATCTCCTATACAATTGCGAAAATTGTGACTGATAGGGTTAAAGAAGTGGTAACCCCACCAATGTCAGAGGCATTTGCCTTTTCAAAACAATCCCTAGAAAGTCGTCTAGACGGGGGTACAAGGCATTCCCCTCCAAGAAGCTCGTATGATGTGATTTTAAAGAGGAATATATTTAACTTAAAAAATACGTCATTAGGCTCATCTGGGCTAAGTGTAAATGAGGTACCTCAAACCACCCTTAAACTTGAGCTTCTTGGAACTGTTCTTGGGAACTCGGGGAAATCAGCCATTATAAAGAATCTAGACAATGGTAAGGTTAGGGGTTATGTTGAGGGAGAATTGGTTGACATAGTCAATTCTGAAAGTGTCAGGTTAGCCCGGATTGAGAACTGCATAGCTATAGTTGAACGGGGTGAAGGGCCTGAGACGATAAGGTGTAAGAAGGATATAGGAATTGCTTCTTCAATCGTTACTCAATCTGGACAAAGAGGTTTATCGAGTCGTCTTTCCAGGGAAAAGGCTGAGAAGGAGAAAACTGAAACCGAAGTCTCAGATGTGGATGTAAGAGAGGTATCAGAAGGGGTTTATGAGGTTGACCAAAAGATGCTTGAAGATGCTCTAAGCGACCCAAGTCAATTGATGACTCAAGCCCGTGCTATCCCGCAGGAGGACGGGTTAAAGTTTTTTGCTATAAGACCAAATAGCGTTTTCTTTAAAATAGGACTTAGAAATGGAGATGTTATTCATAAAATAAATGATGTTGAGCTTGATAATATTGAGAATGCCTTCAGCATCTTTGAGGAACTAAGAGGGCAAACTCGCTTCAGTATAGACCTGTCAAGGCGTGGACAGACTTTGACTTATGAGTACTCAATTAAATGAAAAATTTAATCTGTTGGATAACAATAGTCGGGGTTCATTCAAAGGCGCATATATAGCCTTTTAAGCAATAGCTCATAATCTCGCTGTAATGGAGGTTAAGTTGGGAGTAATAAAAGTGGTCAACAATTATAGGATAGGATGTGGGGAGCTCGGGATATGAGAAGAACCTTTCAGCAAATGTGGGTTTCTGTATTTATTTTAGTATTGATTGTAGGTACTAGGGAAGCCTTGCCTCAGTCAGAAGATGCCCCCAAAGATAAGCAAGAAGAGGTGAAACAGGAAGCCCCCACTGTGAGGCATATGGAATATAGGGTGCGGGAGGGAGATGACTTATATACCATTTCAAAGAGGTTTAGGGTCTCGGTTGAGGAGCTAAAAGCATTTAACGGTCTAAAAGATGAAGAATTGAGCGTAGGGCAGGTTCTAAAGATTCCTTCTCATAAGCGGGAGAGGGCTAGAGTGAAAAGATCTTATAGAGGCCCTTCTTCAAGCGAGCAAGAGGCAGTGAAAACCCAGGAGGAAACAGTTAAAGAGGAAATCGTTGATGTGGAGATTGATTCTGAGGCTAAGGAGCCTATGCCCCCCCAAGTTACTCCGGGAAAGACCCAGGATGCTCCTCAAGAGAAGCTGATGAATGTAGCAAAAGAATCCCCTAAGCCAGAGGTAACACCCGAAGAAGAGGTTATCAACCTTCAGACGGAGATGGATATAAGAGACCTAATCCAAACGGTAAGTGAGATAACGGGAGAGACCTTTCTTCTCGAAGAATCGGTAAAGGGCAGGAAAGTGACTGTTGTGGCACCTAAAGGTGGATTTAAGAAACAAAATGCTCTAAGACTCTTTGAGGCCATCTTGGACTTAAACGGTTTTGCTATAGTGAAAAAGGACGGCGTAAGTAAGATAATCCCGAAGAGGGATATCAAAATTGAGAACCTCCCAACGGGCACTGGTACAGAATACGGCTCACCTTCGGATATGTATGTCACTAGGCTAATTCCTCTGAAAAATATAAATGCTCAGGAGGTTGCTAACATTTTAAAACCTCTTATTTCTAAAGAGGGAGACATCTTGGCTTATGCACCGTTAAACACATTAATAATAGTAGAGACAGCATCAAACCTAAATCGAATATTAAAAATACTCGAAAATATTGACCAAGAAACCGAGATACAATTTATAAAAATAGAGCATTCCGATGCTGCTGACGTTGCTGCCAAGCTTGTGCAAATATTTGGCGGTGAAAGTGTGACTCCTGTCACTGAATCTACTCCTCAGACTGGTCAACAACCACAGGTTCCCAGACGCATACCTCGTCCTACATCGACTGGAGGAGGGGGACAACAGACTTCGAGTCTTAAGATAATTACTGATGAGAGAACGAACTCGCTTATTGTAATTGCCCATCCGGAGGATATGAGCAAGATTAGAGCTGTTATAGAGAAGCTCGACGTTGAAGTTGAGCAACCGGAGCAGGGAATTTATGTAATACGCCTTCAAAACGCGGATGCCGAGCAGGTGGTGAGTGTCCTTTCTGGTTTGATTGGGGGCGGTGGCGGTGCGGTATCACAACCACGAAGGAC
>JAKEHC010000190.1 GCA_022615255.1 Candidatus Dadabacteria bacterium
GTGCATAGCGTAAGGAATTATGCGGCACGGATAGAAGGCTGAGCTAGAATTTTTACAATTTTACTTGCACTGTTTTTTCATAGAAGGCGGGACTTTCCAGTTCCGCATTCATAGTCTGGTCATTAGGACCCTGAGCCGAAGCCCTGAACCCTTCGGCTGTGCTCAGGATAAACTCCGTGAAGGGTCAGCGAGGGGGAAGCAATCCCGTCCTAAATAATTTCCATTTGTCTGATAAGGTCAACAACTTGCTTATAGAGTTGGTGATTAAATAAAGCTGGTATATGATAGAAGAGTTTGCCCAAAACCTGTGGGTAGCCGAGGATGAAAAGTTCTCGGTTGGGGGTCTGCAAATTGGAAGTCGCATGACAATAATTCGTTTAAATGATGGCGATTTGTTTGTTCATTCACCGATAGCGCTTTTAAAAATAATAAAAGACTCGATTGATTCCATTGGAAAGCCGAAATTCATAATCGCTCCTAATACAATGCATCATACGTTTTTGAAAAGGTTTTATGATCAATATCCGGAGGCAGAGCTGTATATAGTCCCGGGGCTAAGGAAAAAGCGTCATGATCTCTCTTTTGCGAAAGAATTATCGGGAGGAACAACCTACCCTTGGAACGATGAAATTAAACAACATCATGTTAAGGGGATACCCAAATTAGAGGAGGTCGTATTCTTTCATGCAGAAAGTAGGACTTTGATATTAACAGACTTGGCTTTTTATATTACTCCTGATAAACCCTTTTTCACACGTTTGTTCTTTAGCTTAAATGGTGTATACGATAAATTCGGTCCCTCGAGAATATTCAAAAACTTTCTGCTGAAGGACACATCCGAATTCAAAAAATCAGTTGAATACATTTTGACATGGGATTTTGAAAGAATCATCATATCGCATGGAAAACTCATAGGAAGGGATGGAAAAGCGATATTCACTGATGCTTTTAGCATAGTTTAATATATAAGACTAATCCACATATAATTCATTTGAGTCCAAGCTGTGTTTTGATCAGTTCACAAAGGCTATTTTAACTTCAGAATTGGATAAATTTTTAAGAATGAATTTTCTTATTTATACTCCTAGTATATACTACAAGTAAGTGTAGTTGTAAGCTAAAATCATAATGGGGAGAAAAGTAATGGGTAAAAAAAATCCTTTCAATAAGGTTATCTCATCTTTAAAAACCAGTCATGGGGCGTTCAAATTCTACTCCCTCAAGAGTCTTGGCGACGCTTTAAAGGTTGACATATCTCGTCATCCTTTTTCGATTAAAATTCTTATAGAAAACGTTCTTAGGCACTGTGATGGAAATCTTGTAACAGAGGATGACGTAAGAGCGATTGCCAGTTGGAATGCTAAAAAACCAGCCGAAAGTGAGATTCCTTTCTTGCCCGCCCGCGTCATGCTTCAGGATTTTACCGGGGTTCCATGCGTTGCGGATTTGGCGGCAATGCGTTCTGCAGTTCACAAGATGGACGGGGACACAAAGCGGATTAATCCTATAGTCCCTGTTGATCTCGTTATAGATCACTCGGTGCAGGTTGACTACTTTGGTTCACCCGGAGCCTTTGAGGCTAATGTGGAAAGGGAGTTTGAGCGTAACCGTGAACGATATGTATTCCTTAGATGGGCGCAGAAGGCATTTGATAAATTCAGAGTGGTGCCGCCCGGCACAGGCATTGTCCATCAGGTTAATCTCGAATATCTGGCTAAGGTTGTTCAGTCTGATGGATTAAACGGCGATACCGTCTTATTTCCAGACACCCTTGTCGGGACTGATTCTCATACCACGATGATTAACGGCTTAGGTGTGTTAGGCTGGGGTGTTGGGGGAATTGAAGCAGAAGCCTGCATGTTAGGCCAGCCTCTTTACATGCCTGTCCCTGAGGTCGTCGGATTCAAATTAACTGGTGAGCTGGTAGAAGGCGCAACTGCAACCGATCTAGTGCTAATTGTTACACAGATATTGAGACAAAAAGGGGTTGTGGAAAAGTTTGTCGAGTTCTTTGGTCCTGGTCTGAGTCGGCTAACCCTAGCAGACCGCGCCACAGTTGCTAATATGTCACCGGAGTATGGGGCAACTATGGGTTTCTTCCCGGTAGATGGGGAGACTCTTAATTATCTTCGAGGGACAGGTCGAGATAATGAGCTCGTTGAGCTTGTTGAACACTACACGAAATCTCAAGGCATGTTCAGAACCGATGACATGCCGGACCCTGTTTATAGTGAAGTCTTGGAATTAGACATGAGAACGGTTGAACCATGCCTGGCTGGTCCCAGACGTCCACAGGATCGGGTGCCTCTTAAAGAGATGAAAAGGTCTTTCGGAGCAGTTTTAAAGAGCTACCTTACAAAAGAGAAGAAGGGCGCTCAAGCCACGGGAGCTGATGACAAAGCCGAGCTAAAGATGAATGGCCACAAGGCAACGCTAACCCATGGCTCTGTAGTGATTTCCGCTATAACGAGTTGTACAAACACGTCCAATCCGTCTGTTATGATTGGCGCCGGGCTTTTGGCTAAAAAGGCGGTTGAACGAGGTCTTAAAGTCAATCCTGCCGTAAAAACAAGTTTGGCGCCTGGCTCGCGGGTTGTGACGGATTATCTTAAAGGATCAGGTTTGATGCCATATCTAGAGGCGTTGGGTTTTCATTTAGTCGGATATGGCTGTACTACCTGTATCGGGAACAGCGGGCCGTTGCCGGAACAGGTAGCCGATGCGGTTAAGAAAAATGACCTTACGGTTGCATCAGTTCTGAGTGGCAACAGAAACTTTGAGGGTCGTATCAACCCACTTACTAAAATGAGTTACCTTGCATCTCCACCTCTCGTAGTTGCTTATGCGATTGCCGGGACGGTTAATATAGATATGCTAAACGAGCCGCTGGGGGTTGGTAAAGCCGGTAAGCCTGTATTTCTCAGGGATATTTGGCCATCTCAGGACGAGGTCAGGAGAACGATTGAGAAGACGCTCAACCCTGAGCTTTTTAGAACACGGTATGCAAGCGTCTTTGAGGGTGATGCAGAATGGAAGAAATTATCTACGCCTCATGGAAACATGTACGAGTGGGATCCGAGGTCAACCTACATTCAGGAGCCGCCGTTCTTTAAGGATCTCCCACTTGAGCCACCCGGGTTACAAAATATAAAACGTGCGCGCGTCCTTGCTTTACTTGGAGACTCTGTGACAACAGACCATATATCGCCTGCCGGGGATATTCCGGCAGATGGACCTGCGGGAGGGTTTCTGATCGAGCGCGGCGTTACAAAGAGGGAGTTCAACAGCTTTGGAGCGCGTCGCGGCAACCATGAGGTCATGATTCGCGGCACCCTGGCAAACATCAGGCTTAAGAACTTAATGGTTCCAGGCACGGAAGGCGGTTTCACTATACATGTTCCAACGAATGAAAAAATGAGCATTTATGAAGCTTCAATAAGATACAAGACTGAGGGTATACCGCTTATCATAATTGCGGGAAAGGAATACGGGAGCGGCAGCTCACGTGACTGGGCGGCAAAGGGAACGATGTTGTTAGGGGTCAAAGCAGTGATCGCCGAGAGTTATGAGCGGATTCATCGAAGCAACCTGGTCGGGATGGGCGTTCTTCCCCTTCAGTTTAAACCTGATGAAAACAGGGAAACACTTAATCTCACGGGGTTTGAGGAATATGGCATAGAAGGGGTTAACGGTGATCTTGCGCCTCGCAAAGAGGTGGTTGTTAACGCAAAGCGAAGCGATGGCAGTAAAATTAAGTTTAAGGCGATATGTCGTTTAGACAGCCTGATTGAGATTGAGTACTATCGTAACGGCGGTATTCTTCAGACCGTGCTCAGGCAAATGATGAGGGGTAGCTGAAACAACATTGTAAGGCTTGGTTTATTATTCTTATTCTGGGCTTAAATTTGTTTTTTTATCAAATCCATGTATATTCAATTCCAAAAAAATTCCTATAGAGAGGGGTCATGTTATGTCTTCACCCGCACCACCAAGTGAAGGGCAAAAAATAGGGATTGATAAAGAGAAGGGAAGGCTTGTAGTTCCTGACAATCCTATTATTCCATTTATAGAAGGGGATGGAACGGGACCCGATATTTGGCGCGCTTCTCAACACGTTTTTGATTCGGCAGTTAAAAAGGCTTATAATGGAAAAAAGAAGATAGTTTGGCTTGAAGTTCTTGCCGGTGAAAAAGCGTACAATACACTTGGAACCTGGCTTCCAGATGAAACACTTGAAGCTATAAAGGAATACATAGTTGCCATAAAAGGGCCTCTTACAACACCCGTCGGCGGAGGTATTAGGAGTTTAAATGTCGCCCTAAGACAATTGCTTGATCTTTACGCCTGTGTTCGTCCTGTGAGGTATATTAAAGGGACCCCTGCTCCTGTAAAAAGACCGGAGCTGATGGACTTAGTAATTTTCAGGGAAAACACTGAAGATGTTTATTCTGGAATCGAGTGGAAAAGCGGCTCACCAGAGATAAAAAAGCTTATTAAGTATTTAAAGCGCAACTTTAAGGTGAATATCCGTGAAGATTCTGGGATTGGAATCAAACCGATAAGCCCTTTTGGCACAAAGAGGCTTATGAAGCATGCTGTCAGATATGCGATTGCGAGAAAGAGAAAGAGCGTAACCCTTGTTCACAAGGGAAACATCATGAAGTTTACAGAGGGCGCTTTCAAGGAATGGGGCTATGAACTCGCACGTGAGGAATTCGGGTCAGTAACAATAACTGAGGATGAACTCTGGACCAAATATGACGGTCGAATGCCGGAGGGTAAGATTCTGATTAAAGACAGGATTGCAGATAATATGTTTCAGCAGATTTTAACCAGACCCGATGAGTATGAAGTGGTTGCAACCCCTAACCTCAACGGCGATTATCTATCCGATGCGTGTGCCGCTCAGGTAGGCGGACTCGGAATGGCTCCTGGGGGGAATATTGGTGATTTCCACGCTGTGTTTGAAGCGACACACGGAACGGCTCCAAAATATGCAGGGCAGGATAAGGTAAATCCTGGCTCCGTGATACTCTCTGGCGTAATGATGCTTGGGTATATCCGTTGGAATGAGGCTGCCAATCTAATCGTTAGAGCTATGGAAAAAACTATTTCTCAAAAGAAGGTTACATATGACCTTCATCGCCAGCTCGAAGGCGCGACATTGCTTAAGTGTTCTGAGTTTGGGAACGCAATAATATCAAATATGGATTCCGTACACGGCGAGTAAATAACCATAACTGAGAAACTGTCCTATTCTTGTGAAGGTTTGAATTAAAAATGAAAATGGTAATTCGTAATCTCTATAATTCATATAGGATTAAATTCATTGAATAAAACAGGTGACTCTGGACAATTTAATAGAAGAAGGTTCATCGGAATATTGACCGGAATATCCATATCCGCTGCAGTTATACCTACTGCGTACTTTGCCTTTTTCAGGAAGAGAAAAAAGGAGATCTCTCCAAGTTCGAGAAGCTTAATTAATGGACA
>JAKEHC010000191.1 GCA_022615255.1 Candidatus Dadabacteria bacterium
AGGCAGGATGAAAAGTTTTTTAATTTCTGGGGTACTGAATTGTCGGCGAATCATGTCGACACGGTGTGGCCGTTTTGGAATCTCATGGTCTTTACGCCAGAGGGTCGGCCAGACATTCCCACGCCGCCACAAAATTTCAGGTCCGAATTCTTGGAAAGAAACTATCTTAATAAGGAAAAGTAAAAAGCAACTATATGGGAGGTTATCATGAAACATCATGTCATGTACGTGATCGCGCTGGTCGTCGGTGTCGCTGTGCTAGTCGCGTGCGCTCGACCCAACATCAATGCTCAGGTACAGATTGAGTACGAGCAGCTCGCTAACTTCTATGAGTACAAACTCTCGCCGGATGCGTTCAGCTCGACGGGCGCCGGCAACGGTATGTTTATCCTGTACAAGATCAAGAAGATCACGAACACCGGATCGGAGGCCATGGCTTACGTCTTCGACAAGCACAAGGTCCTGACTGTCACACCTGACCAGACTAGCAACGACGAGCCTAGCGGCGACAACATTCTCCTTGGGGCGAAGCTGGTTACTAACTTGACGGTTCAGCCTGGCCAGACCAAGACCAATTCTGGCTGTATTATCAAGAACGCTCACACCTCCAATCCTCAGTCGCTCGCCAACACATCGGCACTGGTGGACCTGATACACCAGATCGATCCATCGCAGCCGGTCTCGATGGCCCGGGTGCCGGGTGACAATACTACTGCGCTGGTCGGGAACGCGCTGCCTTCTACCCTGCAGAACCTGTGTGGCACAACTGAGTAAAACAAGAGTGGACGCAGCCATCTTCCTCGGCCTATGAAGAGGACGGTGACATGCATGATATTGCAGACAGTAGACAGGGGAAAACTCCTGAATTCTACCTTCTGAATTATAGTAACGAAATTCTAACTTTTGTTTTATAAATTCTCTTTCAACACTCGGAGGAAATTACCACCCATAATTTTCCTTACACGCTCCTCCGAGTACCCCTTCTTGAGAAAAAATTCTGCAATTTTTGACAGGTCCGCTACTGTGCGAATCTCTTTTGGGAAATCTTCAACCCCCGCTCCGTCCAAATCGCTTCCAATTCCGACATGGTCTTCGCCACATAGGTTAATTATATAATCTGCATGGGCGAAAATATCTTCGAGTGTAGGCTGACTTTGATCACCAGAGGTGGGATTTTGCCCCCACGTTTTCAGGAATTGGTTATAGAGTACAAGCCCGATTACTCCGCCTCTCTCGGATATCGCACTGAGCTGGTCATCCTTTAAATTTCTCGGATGGTCCGTAAGACTTCGAGCATTTGAATGAGAGGCAATTGGAATAGTTGTGCAATTTTCTAAAGCCTCCCAGAAACATCTTTCATTAAGATGTGATAGGTCGAGTGTAATTCTTAAATCATTCATTCGTTTAATCAATTCCTTCCCATTCTCCGTCAGACCTGAGTCTGTGTTATTGCCTGATGCGTATTGATTCTGGTCATTCCAGGCAAGACCTATTACACGAACGCCTCTTTCGTAAAAATCATCTAATTCCCTAGGCTCTCTAATTGGATCGGCTCCCTCCATTAGTGTAATAAAACCGATTCTCGAATCTTGTTTTAGTCTTGATAGGTCATTATAGTTTTTAACCTGCAAGATGTCTGTATTGTGCTCCTCATAAATCCTGTCATAGATAGACAGTTGATGAAGCGCGGTTTCTACTGTCTTTTGAGGCTTAAATTCAGTGGGGACGAAGATAGTGTTAAAAACCAATCTAATATTCCCCTCCTTTAGCCAGGGGAGCGTGATCATGCACGGAACGGAAGGATTTATGAAATCTCTATTAAAATAGCTTAGGTGATAGGCAATGTCCTCGTGTGCATCAACTATAAAGAGATTATCTAACATCCTATTTATCTGCCACGAACCAACACAAATTTACTCTAGTAATTCGTAAAGTACTTCTAATTGAAACTTTGTTTCATCCCGAGGTCTCTGTATGATTGGGATTTTTTATCCTGTATCGTGCATCCTGCATCGTGTTTAGTTTCTTTGTGTCTTAGTGGCTGAATTTAGTCAGGAATAGAAACCCACGCTTGCAAAGCTAACGACTGAGCCTGTATTGGGCTCTAGTGCCTGGTCGTAGTCTAGGATTTTTCCCTTTTGTGCCTTTATAGTGGATAGAAGCGCATATATGGGGGACAAGCCGCATATCTTTCTCCGATCCTTCTCCTCTTTTATTGTGTTGAAGAACCCCTCGGAATCTAGATTCTCAGTAAATGTGAGGCTCAGCAGGTCTCTTTGTTTGATCCATAAGAGTTCTTGCTGTGATACGGGCTCGGTATCGCCAAATTTCAGTCCGACATGGGCGAGGTCAGCACCGGCTATGGTAAACGCTTTATCTCTTAAGCCTTCTACGATTTTTTTAGTCTCTTTTAGAAACTCCGAAACCCTTTTGTTGTCCCTTGGCGAGTCCCCGTTTTCTATCATTCTAAAGAACGAGTTGCAAAGAATCGGCACTATCTTAAATTTCCTTTTATCTCCGAAAAGATACTGGAGGAATACTACCTGAAATTCGATTGAATGCTCCGTGCGATGGGCAAGCTCTCCCTCAAAAAGGTCACATTCGCTTTGCTTGACAAGCTTTTCCAAGATCTCGGTATCAGTTTCGACTTCACCAAAAGGGGTGTTGAAATTTTTCTTCGTAAGAATGAAGGGGTTTTCGACATCTGCATGATGTGAGGTTCCAAAGATTATAAAAACGTCTGCGTCACAATTGTTAATTAGTTCTCTATATGCGAGAGCATAGGAGCGTCCACCCCTTCTAAAATCTATGTGAGGAGAAATTATTCCGGTGATCTTTCCAAGATCAAAATTAGACGGATGAGTGCTCTCAGCGCTTTGAAAGAACGAACTAAGCCAATTTTTAAGCTCATTTGCTTCATTAGGATAGGAAAGCCCTGCATGGCTTGATTCCCGAACAGTGGAGTTCTTAAATTCTTCTTCAAGGCTTTTTTTGAAAGTTCTATATTTTTCGCTGTCGAGCAAAAGGGCTTCATCTAATTGATTAATTAATCCCTGAATCTCGTCTCGAAAGAGCAGGACTCCAAACTGCTTCATATATTTTTCTTGAATATCTAGGACTGAGTGTTTCCCATCAAGAAAACTTGCTATAAAAAGGGCATCGGGTGAGACAAAAAGCGTTTTTCCGCTCAAATTCTGTGGATCCCTTAAACATATGAGCTTTTGTCCCTGAGTCTCTACCGGGAAGACTTCAACATATCGCAATTTTGGGTAATCCATGGGGTAATTTTACCTAGTTAAATAGGTTTCAGAAATACTTTAAAAAAACACATAAGTTAATCTTGATATTTTATAATGCTAAGTTAAGTCATGATTTTTTCTTACTCCAGTGTCGCCTATAGTGCGTTCCAACTTTCATTCTATTGCCGCACACACTCATGCTGCACCAGCGACGAGTATGGTTCTTGCTTATATCATAAAAATAAAGCACGCAAGCCGGGTTCTCGCATCTCTTGATGAGAGAGAAATCGGAATGACAAAGAAGGTCGCTCGCTGACTCTGCGATAGGCACAATTAGTTGAATCGGTTCATTGAACTCTTTATGAAATCTAATCTCAAATACGCCCCGTGCGCGTGTTAGATAGGGGTATCCAATACGATTGCTTAGTATCTCATTAATTTCGTCTATTGTTGACTTTAGAAATGATTTTCTGCATACAATCCTTTCAACCATACCTCGCAAAACCGCCCGAAATGACTGTGCCTGTTCTAACGTGTACGTGCCCCTAGGCTTGTCTTTCCATCTCCGTAAAGACTCTCTTGCATCTTTCTCATTGAGGACGTGGGCTTGAGTCAGCCACTCTATTAAATCGGGGAAATTCTTCAGCAAATCTACGGGGTGTCCTTTCTCAACTATCTGAGTATTGATAAAATCGAGGCATATGCGGTTAGCCCCAAAAATGAACTTTGATTCAGTCTTTCCTTTCATTTTATTCCGCCCTCATTACAGTAATTAAATTTAATATAACCATCAAAATTACTCTTGACAAGTTAGAACAAATCATTATACTATAACTATCAAAAATGAATTTCAAAGGTTAGGCAAAAGGAGGCGTTTAAAATGATGAACAATCAAACAAGGGTTCAAAGAATACAGATGGACCATGGTGGTCTAAGCATCAGCAACTCAAATTGTTTAAAGAAGCTCCATCGGGTGATACTCCGATTCAAGGAGAAGATTACTCAAAAACTGATACTACTGGCAGTTGCAATAGCTGTGCTTGGAGTCGTACCACCAGTAGCGGACTCCCAAAACAAAGGCAATGGTTCTAGTACCTCCACGCTGAATGTCAAGCAGAGTGCTCAGGTTGCTTACAGAACGATTAAGGTTGATGGTCTTGACATATTTTATCGTGAGGCAGGGCAAAAGGGTGCGCCTACTATTTTACTGCTTCACGGCTTTCCCACCTCATCCCACATGTTTCGTAACTTGATTCCTGCACTATCGGATAAGTTTCATGTTGTAGCACCCGACTATCCCGGCTTCGGCAATAGTTCGATGCCCACAGTTGATAAGTTTGAATACACCTTCGACAAACTGGCAAAGGTCATGGAGGAATTTATTCAGGCTTTAGGTCTAAAGAAGTACAGTCTATATGTAATGGATTACGGTGCGCCCATAGGGTTTCGTATTGCGGTCAAGCACCCGGAAAGAGTACAGGCACTAATCGTTCAAAATGGAAACGCCTATGAAGAGGGCTTACGCGAGTTTTGGGTACCAATTAAGGCTTATTGGAAGAATCGCACTCCTGAGAATGAAGCCGAACTGCGAAAGTTTTTGACAATTGACTCCACAAAGTGGCAGTATACCAACGGTGTGCGTAATCAAGCGGTGATTAGTCCCGATAGCTGGAATATTGACCAGTTTTTCCTGGATCGTCCGGGGAACAACGAAATTCAACTTCAATTATTCTACGATTACCGCTCGAACCCACCTCTGTACCCCAAATGGCAGGCTTATTTCCGTAGGCATCAACCACCTACGCTGGTAGTTTGGGGAAAGAATGACTACATTTTCCCAGCAGAGGGAGCTTATCCTTACAAGCACGATTTGAAAAATATTGAGTTTCATTTGCTTGATACCGGACACTTTGCTCTTGAAGAAGATGGAAACTTGATCGCCAGCTACATCCGTCGTTTCTTGACCCCCCATGTCCACTCGAAGGAAAAAGCTCATTAGACTTCATTTTACAGCGTTAAGGGGCATGTCGCATAGACACCAAGTGTGCCCACCTACGGGTTCTTTAGGGCTCTTTGAGAAGGTGAGAGGAGTAGCCGATGCAATCGAAATACCGTTAGCGATTCGTGTAATATTCGCCGTTTAATCCGACTTAAACAGTGACCAAGGAGATATTACCTTTTTCCCCATCCGCCGCCCCCAGGGGTTTCTATTCTGAGAACATCTCCTTTTTTGACCTCAAAGGTTGCCTTAGGTGGAATCTCTCTAGACTTTTTATTTCTAATTAAAATATTTTTTCCTTTCTTGCCGGGTTTGCCACCCAGGATTCCGTAAGGGGCATATCGTCTACGTTCTGTGATTAGAGAAATTATCGCTTTAGTGAGAAATTTGTACGACCTTACAATACCGTCACCACCTTTATACTTGCCATCTGCTCCACTTCCTTTTCTTAATGTATAGGTATCTACCATTATAGGGAGCTCTCTTTCAATTGCTTCTATTGGAGTATTGAGTGTGTTCGTCATATGAGTGTGCACTCCACTTACCCCATTTTTCCCGAACCTTCCTCCCATTCCGCCTGCAATTGTTTCATAGTAAGCAAAGCCTTTTCCTGTTCGCGGGTTAACGCCACCGAAGGTAACGTTGCTCATTGAGCCTGAGCTTCCTGCTTGAATCTTTGTTGGCATTGCGCGAGAGAGCGCTCCGAAAACTACATCTACAATGCGCTGTGATGTCTCAACATTTCCCCCAGCGACTGCAGAAGGATAATTTGCATTAAGTATAGAGCCCTTTTGAGCGTGAATATCTATGGCTCTAAGCGGTCCGGAATTTAAAGGCATTTCGGAGGGCGCAAGGCATTGAAATGAATATAACACGGCGGCTGTTGTAACGCTCAGAGGAGTATTTAAACAACCTTTTAACTTGGGCGAGCTTCCGTCGAAGTCAACCCTTGCCTCTCCGCCGCTTATAGTAATGGAAACCTTAATCGGTATTCCCTCAGTCCCAGCTCCGTCATCGTCCAAAAAATCCTCGAATCTATAAACCCCTTCTGGTATTTCTCTTATTACCTTCCTCATAATCCTTTCGCTATAGTTTAAAAGCTCGCGACCTGCTTCTTTTACCTTTTCAATCGAATATTTTTGTACCACTGCTTTTAGCCTCTTTTCTCCGAGCTTGAGGGCTCCGATTTGAGCCCTGAAATCTCCTTCTCTTTCTTCAGGGTCACGGGTATATGAGAGGATGTTTTGAAAGAGGGGTTTATTTAGCTTGCCCTTAGCATACAGCTTGGTTGGGGAGATAATTATCCCTTCTTCGTGAATTGATGTGGAAAGGGGCATCGAGCCCGGAGTGATTCCGCCGACATCTGCATGATGAGCTCTAGAGGCAACAAAGAACTCCAATTTATGATCCAAAAAAACTGGAGATATGCAGGTTATATCGGGAAGGTGAGTCCCGCCCTTAAAGGGGTCATTTAGGATAAGTACGTCACCTTCATTAAGCTCAAACTCTTCAAGGACTGCTCTTACTGCAAAACTCATAGAGCCCAGGTGAACCGGAATATGCGCCGCCTGAGCTATCATCTCACCGTTTGCCTGAAATATAGCGCATGAGAGATCCCTCCGTTCTTTGATGTTTGGAGAAAATCCGGCGCGCACAAGAACCATCCCCATCTCTTCAGCGATAGAGCTCAGGATGTTTTGAAAGATTTCTAGTTCAAATGGGCTAAGGGGCATCAGTGGTTTCCCTTTTATAACGCATATGAGAAACGATGTGATTATTTCTCACTTCAGGGACGGCGTTTCATTTCGCAACTAGAATCTAATATATCAAAATATTATATCATCCAAACTCATTAGTCGTATATCTAAGAATAACATCCTTTATTTCGTCCTCTTTGATTTTAACCATATCGTCCGTTTTTATGACCCGAACCTTTTTTCCTCTCGGACCCCAGACAACGGGATTTGTGGGTCCGAATAGTGCAATAACCGGTGCTCCTACCGCAGCGGCAAGATGAGAAATCCCGGTATCACATCCAAGGTAGAGGCTTGAGAATCGGAGAACCGCAGCGATCTTTGGAAGAGAGCAGGAGTGAAGAATGGGAGAAGAATGGAAATTCGATTTGATCAACTTTAAGCTCTCTTCTTCTGCTGGTCCAATGATCCAGATTGATTTTCCGCCAATCTTGTTTTCGGCCAATTTACCGATATTAATAAACCTCTCTATTGGCAATCCCTTAATACCATAGGTCCTTGGGTGTATGGAGATTAACGGTTTATATTTCATAAAAGGTGATAGAAATTGTGAAGCAAATTCGAGTTCTTCAGTTCTGAGGTGAATCTTTGGAGCTAATGGAGGATTGACTTCGTGACCTATTTCCTTAAGAATAAATGCCGTATAATCTGCGGCATGCAAATCATCGCCTTTAGGAAAGGGCGGATAAATAACGACCTTTCTGGCTCCGATTTTTTTTAGGTTTTCCTTGACTATTCCCTCAGGATCGCTCATATATGCAAGAATTAAATCAAAGGAAGAGAAATAATCGGCTGTCTCTTTGCCGATTATTCCATTCTTTGAATAAAGCTCAGGCGTAAGCCTGGCTTCTCCGTCTATGACGGCGTTTACATAATATCTATTGAGTGCGATCTCCCAGTAATCTGTATTGCCTATGACTTCTATTAAGGCGTCGGGGTAGCGTTGTCTCAAAATACCAAGTGCAGGAAGTGTGATTACTGTATCTCCTATAGCTCCGCGTCTTATGACCAGGATTCGCAATGAATGTTAACCTCGAATGACTTAATGTAGTATCGCAGTTAAATTTTACACAAGATGCGGTCACGTTTAAAAGAATAAGAGTTTTGTGATAAGATTCTAAAGTCAGGAGTGAGTCTTGATATAACATCATTTGGTAAAATGACTTATCAGACATTAACGCAAAATCTTAGTAGATAAAAAAAGGAAGAAGAGTAGCTTATGAAAGTACTTGTTACCGGTGTAGCCGGCTTCATTGGCTCTCATCTTGCAGAAAGGCTTCTTAGAGAGGGCTTTCAAGTAATCGGTGTAGATTCGTTTCTCGATTATTACTCTAGAAAAATCAAAGAGAATAATCTAAAGGGATTAGTCAATAAGAACGGGTTTTCATTTATTGAAGGCAGCATATTTGAGCTTGATCTCATGGGGATTTTAAAAAGGGTTGATACTGTTTTTCATCAAGCTGCCATTCCGGGTGTCAGGGCAAGCTGGGGTAAGGAGTTTTATAGGTATATAGAAAACAACATACTTGCTACTCAGGTTCTTCTTGAATCCTGTAAGGATGTAAAAATTAATAAGTTCATCTATGCATCTTCCTCATCTGTATATGGGGATGCCGATGCTCTTCCTATTAAGGAAACTACGAATACACAACCTGTTTCTCCTTATGGGGTTTCAAAGCTTGCCGGAGAACATTTAGCCACTCTATATTTTAAAGGATACGGTATTCCAACTGTATCGCTTAGATACTTTACAGTCTATGGACCGAGACAACGCCCCGATATGGGTTTTCATAAGTTCATTAGCGCTATTCTTTTAGGGAAGGAAATAGAAATCTACGGCTCAGGTGATCAGACAAGGGACTTTACGTTTATTGACGATGTTGTTGAGGCTAATTTGCAGGCTTTCGTCAAAGGGAAGGGTGGTGAGATATACAATGTTGGTGGAGGGAGTAGAATATCCCTGACTGAAACTATCAAAATCATTGAGGAGATAGCGGGAAGGAAAGCAAATTTAAAATATACTGAAGCCCAAAAGGGAGATGCAAAGCACACATATGCGGATATATCTAAGGCAAGAAGAGATTTTAGTTATAATCCAAAGGTTGATATTTATGAGGGACTAAAAAGACATTACGATTGGCTAAAAGAGAATTTGGATATTTATAGGTAACTTGAGCTTCATTTAAAAAAATAATTGTAGTGGAATCCTTATAGGATTCCATATTCTTGGAGGTCTAAAGACCTCCTCTACTCTTACTAGACGGTTCGTAAAGGAGGTTGAAATGCCGATAAGCGAGAAGCTTCTTGAAATTCTTGCCTGCCCGAAATGCAAAGGGGATATTAGGCTTAAAGAGGATGGATCAGGTTTGATATGCGATAAGTGTAAGCTTCTTTATCCGATCAAAGACGACATCCCAATAATGCTCATTGAAGAAGCAATAAGGCTTGAGCAATCCGAGTGATATAGGCAGATAGTCTCTTTACACTCACTCAAAATAATGATACTGTGAATTCAAGATCCATTTGTGAGCATAGTAAGTTTTAGGGGGGTGTATGGATTCTATTGACGGCAGAGTTAATTACAAACCTGGAAGTAGATATATAGCCCCCCCCAATTATAACCTAGAAATCCCCTTAGTAGAATCCATCCATGAACTAGGCAAACTTTATCCATCCATCCATCCATCCATCCATCCACAAATAGCATACTTCTCAGGAATTGGCAAGAAACTGTCTACTTCCTTCTGAGTCGCATTTTCCGCTTTCCTCTTTACCTGTCACTGCGAGCTTTTGCGAAGCAATCCCTCATACCCTGTCATTCCGAGCCCTGTCCAGAGCGAAAGCGAAGGAGCGGCGAGGAATCTCTCGTTTTATATTGCTTCGTCCCCCTTGCTTTTCTCAGGGTACTCGCAATGACAATTGCGGTCAATAAAACCGGCTATA